>JAYUWD010000162.1:0-1891 GCA_043753735.1 Gemmatimonadaceae bacterium | reverse complement strand
ACGTGCTGCTGGCCGTATGGGGAATCAGCTTGCCCATGGGGACGGTGAGCGAGATGTCGCGGATCTTGAAGAAATCGGCTTTGAAGATGAACATGTCGCTGCGGACGTTCGCCGGAATGCAGGTGAGTGTCTCGCGGACGGTGATCGGTTGCTGAGCCGCCATGTTCTTGTACGCGTCGAAACAGGTGGGCCACAGCACTGAGCGCGACAGGGCATTGAACGACGCCTGTTCTTCCATGTACGCCCCACCCTGATATTCGGCACGGACGGCCAGGCTGATATTGCGCCACCCGCGAACGCTGATGTTGCCGCTGACGATCCTGGTCGGGTTGCTGGGACCGAAGTCGAAGTTGGACATCGTGTCAGGAGCCACGCCGCGAGCATCCGTATTGCGAATGAGCTTGCCGCGCACCACCGGTGCCGGCTTGCCTTCCACCACCCACCCAGAGTTGCCGATACTGAACGACGGCGCGCCGCCCAACGACACCACCTTGCTGACGTTCGTCGACAAATTGACGCCGGCCGCGACGCCGAATGTGGGACGATCGATGATCTTATGGTTGACGGCCAGCTCGATCCCTGATTTTTGCATTTGGCCGACGTTGCTCAACGTGTTGTTGAGGAAGCCGAGACTTGGCACCGACCGAACACTGAACAGCGCATCGGTCGTGTTGGCGTTGAAGTAGGTAAAGTCGATGGTGGTACGACCGCTGAACAGCGACTGATCGAAGCCCACTTCGACTTCGGTTGTGCGCTCGGGGCCAAGTGTGGAGTCGCCCGTATTTTGTGGACGAACCGCAGTGGCGGTGCCCCAACCCACTTGATTGTAGGTTCTCACAGCCGCGAAGGCTGTCGGAGCGCGACCGGCGGAGCCCAAGGCACCACGCAGCTTGAGCGTGCCCATGGACTCCTTCCAGAATGACTCGTCGGACACCACCCAAGAGCCGGAGATTTTTGGATAGAACTGCAATCCAAAGCTTTTGCCGAAGGCACTGTTGCCGTCGAAGCGCCCACCCAACGTCAGGAAATACCGATCCTTGATGCCGATCAGCGCGGTGCCAAACGCGCCACCGGTGATGATGCGTTGTCGGTTTTCATCCGAGTTCTTGATCGCCCCGCTGGCGACCGTCGGATCGGAAGGGGTGGCGAAGTTTTCGGACAGCGCCACGACGTCTCCCACGTTGGTCACGACGTACTGCGTTCCCGCCGAGGCGGTCACGCGTACATCCTTTCCCAGCTCCAATTCATAGTTGTTGGCCCAGTCGACGCTGAGCGTCGTGCTGGACCAGCGCTGATTCTGGATCACGCCAAGCGGTGCGTTCGGAAATCCGAACGGACGCACATTGCGGTTCTCCAACGCGGCGCGATCGAAGCCCAGTGTCAGCCGACTGGAAAACTTTGTGAACGGCGTGTACGTGCCCGACATCCCCATGATCAGGCGATCGATGTTGGTGTTGAGCTTCTGCTGCAGCACCAGGCGAATCGTGTCCAGATTTTCGCTGCCGAAATAGTTGCGGTCGCGGCGATAGGCGTTAAGCGTCAGCCCCTGCGCGTTGTTTCCCGCCGGGGTCCCGTTGATGATGTTGTTGGTGTAGGCGCTGCTCCAGTTCACCGCCAGTTTTTTCATCGGCGAAAAATCAAGATTGGCGCGCACCTGATACTTGCGATCCTTGTCGTTCGGCAACACGCCGTCGGTGTTGTCGACATTACCGGAAAGCAGATACTTCAGGTTGTCGCTCGTGCCCCCTGATACCTGCAGCGAGGTGCCATAACGGCCCGCGTAGTTATCGAGGCCCAACAGCCCACCACTTTCACCATTGCGCAAAAGCTTGTCGATGAAGAGCCGGGGGACCGAGTCGGTGCCGAATTTCTGGAGCGTGCTCAAGCCGCT
>JAYUWD010000161.1:0-5958 GCA_043753735.1 Gemmatimonadaceae bacterium | reverse complement strand
TCTGGCGAGGGCTTGCAGTCGGTACGACTCTCGTTCACGAGTTTGGGCACGCGCTGGGTCTCACGGCACCGTGGTGGGGTCACGTCGACGACGTCTTCGGATTCTCGACCGACAACGTTATGTCCACAACGGCCGGCTCAGGTTCCGGCTACGCCGAACGCACACGGCTCACGCTCGGCCAGGCATATCGTATGCACGTGGACGGACGGTCCTGGCTCAAACGCCTACCCGACTTGGGCGACGGTCCGAACATCTGTCCTTGCGACCCGTATCTTGCCACGAAATGTCCGCCGCTTCGTACCGATGTGCGTCCGATGCCCTCCGCCACACCACCGCCCCTCCCTGTAGCCGCCTGTCCATGACCGAGCCCGCTGAAGGCCGGTCGCGGACCCCACACGTGGTCGTCGCAGTCCTGCTGCTGACGATGCTCTTCGCCTGCCAGCGCAGAGCAGCACCTATCACCGGCGATCCTGCAATCGTGCGTGTCGTGGAGCGATGGCTCACCTGCGAAGAGTGCCGCTCTGAAGAGCTTGGTAACGTCGTTGCGCGCGGTACTGCCGCGACGCCCGTTCTCACCTTGGCGCTAAGTGGGCCGCCCGACACGGTGCGTGCACACTTTACCCAGTCCACCGCCGCAGGCTACGCGGTCGCACACCGGCAGTTCTTGCGGATGTCTCCTGCAGACCAAGCGCTCCGCCCGCTCGGCGACTCCGTCACGCTCGTCCGAAACACCGTACAGAGCTTTCAGTTCGCGTATCGGCTGCGAGCCGCGCGCGCGCTGATGGTGATTAACCCAGGCAGCGCGCGCGACATTTTCCGTCGTCGGCTTCTGCTCGATAGCGTGGGCACCACCAACGCCTTCGGCCCCGTGCTACGACACTACCTCGACTCGCTGGTCAATTCACCGCCATGAGCGACGACGGAGCCCTCGCGTCGCTGCAGCGGGTGCTGGGCGATGCGTACACGCTTGAGGGTGAGCTGGGACGCGGCGGCATGGGTGTCGTCTATCGGGCCCGTGACAACCGCCATGATCGCGCCGTAGCCATCAAGGTGCTCCGTGAGGAAATCGCCACCAGTGTCGGCGCGGCTCGCTTCAATCAGGAGATCCGCATCGAGTCGCGACTGCAGCATCCCAACATCGTACCCATTCACGAGTGGGCGCAGCGCGAGAACACGGTCTTCTCGGTTATGCCGCTCATCGCCGGCGAGTCGTTACGACATCGCCTGGCGCGCGAACGTCAGCTGCCGATCCGGGATGCAATCCGCATCGCGCGTGAGATCGCGGGGGCGCTCGCCTATGCGCACGAACAAGGGATCGTGCATCGCGATGTGAAGCCGGAGAACATTCTGCTCTCGTCGGGGCACGCGATGCTCACCGACTTCGGAATCGCCCGCATCCTTGGTGACGTTGCCGCCGAACGATGGACCGAGACGGGTCTGGCCATCGGAACGGTGGCTTACATGAGTCCCGAGCAGGGTGCGGGCGACGCGGATGTTGGCCCTCCAAGCGACATCTATTCGCTGGGCTGCGTGCTCTATGAGATGTTGGCTGGCGCGCCGCCATTCGGATCAGACGCGCCACGAGCCGTGCTCGCACGACATCTCCGCGACGCTCCACCACCGATGGACACAGTGCGTCCGTTGGTGCCGGATCGCCTGCTTGACGCTCTCGATCGTTCTCTGGCGAAAGTCCCCGCCGACCGGTACGCGACGGCGCAGGAGTTTGCCCATGCGCTCGAACTCTCGTTGACGCCAACGTCCGAGCGCGCGCTGCGCGGGTCTTCCGGAGGAATGGTCCCGATCGAAGCAGTCGTGGCCCGTCGCCGGATGTGGGGTGCGGCGGTCGGCGTCACTGTGCTGGGAATCGCAGTGGCGCTCTGGTTCCGCGCACGCACGCCGCTGGACGACAATCGCGTGGTCGTATTCCCGTTGCAGAGTGTAGCCGACGGCGCGGCTGACGTGAGTCGTGGATGGGATGTCGCCATCGCCATCGGCGCATCACTCGAACACGCTGATCCACTGCGCGTCATCGACGGATACAGCCATCTCTCCGCCGAGATGCGCACGAATCCGCGATTGCTTTCGGCATCAGGCGCGCGACGACTCGCGCGCGAGCGCGGCGCGCGACACTACATCGACGGCGTCATCGCGCGGCGCGGAGACAGCACCGAAGTCGTCCTCCGTCTTCACGATGTGCAGGGTGATTCGCTCGTGGCGCAGGAAAGCGCAGTTGCCGGCGTGACCGTCTCCGCTCCGACGCTCGGCCTACGCGCGATCACGCGACTCCTTCCGCGGTTACTCGACCCAACACGGCGCATCGATGCCGGCGATCTCGCGGAGCGTTCGCCAAGCGCGGTGGCCCTCTGGATCCAGGGTGAGCGAGAGTATCGGCAATCGCGCTTCGCGCCAGCGCTCGAACTGTTCCGTCGCGCGGTGCGCGAAGACAGCGCGCTCGCGATCGCCGCTGTGCGCGGCGCGCAGGCCGCGAGCTGGGAATCGAAGCTCGAGGAAGCAGAAGGCTTCGCCGAGCTGGCTATCGCAGCACAACGCAATCTGCCAACGCGTTACCGCGACTTCGCGATCGGTCTTAAACACTACCTCCAAGGCGACGCAGATTCCGCGCGCATCGCACTGGAGCGATCGTTGGTCAGCAACGCTGAGGGCGCCGAGCCCGCGATGGTTCTTGGCGAAGTATATGTGCACCTCCTCGGTGGACCCGCCGCTCCACCTGATTCGGCGGCAGAGCACTGGCTTGGCGAAGCGGTACGTCGCGATTCCGCATTCACGCCCCCGCTCTTCCATCTTGCCGAGATCGCACTGCGTCGTGGCGATGTGTCGACCGGCAAACGAATCACGAATACGTTGCGCGAGCGAGGCGCGTCGCCGCCGCTCGTGCGACAGCTGCAACTGATGACGGCATGCGTCGACGGGGGTCGGCCCGAGTGGACGCACATGGCTGGCGTGGATCCGGACGCAGTCCTTGCAGCAGGAAAGGAGTTGCTCTCGCACTTCGCGCAACCCGCATGCGCGGAGGACGCTCTCCGTGCGCTGCTGCGTGACACGCATACCGCGGCGAACGTGCGATGGTCGGCGTTGCTGCACCTGCAGGGCCTTCTGGTGGCAACGCGGCGCACCGTGGAACTGCGCGCGCTGCTCGATTCGACCGTCGCTGCTGGAACGTCGGGGGCGCGTGCACTCTACATCCTCGACGCGGTTGCCGGCACGGATCGCACGCTGATGCAGCCGAAGGCTGACGAAGCAGCCGGATTCGCTCAGGCCGCGTACGGTCCTGCGTACGAGCGCGCGAGTCCACAGACACGTTGGGTGCTTGGACTCTGGCACGCCATGCTCGGCGACACGGCACGTCTTCGCGCGATGAGTGTTGTCAGCGACAGTGTGGCGCGCACATCGGGACGTCGACAGCAACTGTTCGCGAAGGCGATGCATGCACATCTCCAGCTGGCACTCGGCGACACGACAGCGGCGATCACTGAGCTCTCGGCCCTGCGACCGTCGGCACGGCGCGATTCACTCACGTATGAACTCTTCGAGCCGCTCGCTGTGGAAAGAGCGTTGTTGATGGTGCTTCAGCTCGATCGCGGTGCGAACGATGCGGCTCTTCGCACGGCGTCGCTGCTCGAGAGTCCACAGCCCGCCATCTATCTGCCGTTCCTTCCGTTGAGTCTCGACGTGCGCGCGCGGGCATCGGAAAAACTGGACAGGCGTCGAGACGCGGAGCAGTATAGGTCACGCTTGCGCCAATTCGGCTCAGCATCGCCACGGGCCCGTTAACACACCCTCCAGCGTGGAGAACCGCAATGAAACGAACGGTGGTGCTTGTGGTTGCACTCGTGGCGTTTGGCACTGGATGTGGCAAGGATCCCCGCGTCGATGAGCTGCAGACGCGCGTGACGAAGCTCGAGACCGACTACGCAGCTCTCAAAACCGACCACGACCGAACGCGAGACAAGCTGCAGGCGCTTCTTGTGTGGGTGAACAACAACCCGAACAAGACCGGCCTCGAAGACTGGATCGGCTTCGTGCACGCGAAGTTGTGGCCCGGTGGTCCGAGCGACCCGGTCAAGCCTGGAAACGCACCAGATCCGTTCTGATCGCACTTTTGCGACGAACGCGCGCGACCGCGCGAGTTCAGCGCCGAGCGCACAGTCCAACAACAACGAAGGCCGGAAACCCCATGAGGATTTCCGGCCTTCATTGCGTGCATAGGGCGAAGGTCAGCTCTTCATGCCAGGTTCGCTGTCGATAACCGCGCGTGCGATGTCGACCATCGGCACGGAACGATCCTGACTGCTGCGCTGCATGATGCGATACGCTTCCTGTTCGGTGGTTGCGGTGCGCCGCATCAAAATTCCTTTTGCGCGTTCGATCAACTTGCGCGACTCGAGTTGGAGCTTCGCGTCGGACGCTTCGTTTCGCGCTGTTAGGAGTTCTCGCGCGCGAATCACGGCCATGCGCAGCGTGGCATCGAGCGTTGCCGGTGGTGTCGGCTTGGCGAGCAGTGCGACGGCGTGGCTGCGCAACACATCGGCGGCCGACAGTGTCAGCGACAGATCGCCGGTGATGAGCACCACAGCGGTGCCTGGCAATGCGAGTGCAATCTCTTCTGCAGCTTGTACTCCGCTCGCGCCGGGCATGTGGACGTCGAGTAGCACCGCGTCCGGTGTGAACTGGCGCGCCTTCGTTATGGCTTCGGCGCCGCTATCGACTTCGGCGACCACCATGTGCCCCAGAACGCCAAGCAGGTCCACAAGCGTGGAGCGCTCCAAGGCGTTGTCTTCGGCAACGAGTACTCGGATTATCGACGGGAGATCCGTCATGAGATTCGCTCGGTTTGTGCGGACGGAGTTCGGCCGGCAATGTGAGCCAGCAGTTCAGCGGCGCGCAACGGTTTTCGAAGCACGAACTCTACGCCAACCGCATGGTCAGCGCTGACGATCGGCTCCCACCCTGTGATCACGCCAATCCGCAACTGCGGGGCGTGGTCGTGGGCAAATTCGACAAGGTCCCAACCACTGCCATCAGGTAATCCAACATCTGTCAATAAGAGATGGTAAGGCGAAGCGACGTTCGCCGCGAGTCTTTCCCTCGCATCCGCGCAGCTGCCGACGGCTTCGACAATATGACCGTGCGACTCCAACAGCCGCCGCAAAAAGTGACGGCCGTCCACGTGGTCCTCCACCACCAGGATGCGACACGGCTCAGACAGAGTCGGTGGGCCGACGGCCGCGACAGGCGCGTCCCCTCCACTCGCCGCGAAAGGCAGGCAGATCGTGACCGTTGTGCCTAGCCCCCGCGTCGACTCGACCACGGTCGTTCCCCTATGACGACGGGCAATTCCATTCACCTCGGCAAGGCCGAGTCCGGTGCCGCCAGCCCCCTTGGTCGTGAAGAACGGTTCAAACGCCCGCTCGCGCACCTCTTCGGTCATCCCTTCGCCGTCGTCCTCGACCGCTACGCACGCGTCCGTACCCTCGAGGAAGGTTCGAACGGTCAGTGTACCACCGTTGGGCATCGCATCGATCGAGTTCTGCACGAGACTGAGCAGTGCTTCGCGAATCTCGCTAGGCAGGCCGCGAGTCAGCACCGGTTCGTCGAGCTGGCGCACGACGCCCACGATCGCCACCCCGCCCGCGCCACGCCGACGCATCGGCTCGGTCAAGTCGAGGACCTCGTTGGCGAGCACCGACAGGTCCAGCGACTCGTCGCCCCCGGCATGCACCGGATTCTGCCGGATGAAACGCCCCACACGCGACGCGGTCGCGGCCGCGGTCTCTGCCGCCGTGCTGATTCGATCCGCATAGTCGCGCACGGCATCGGGCGACTCCGCGTGATGGCGCAGCAGGAACGCGGCCGCCATGATCGGATTGAGTGCGTTGTTGACGTCGTGCATGACGCCTGCGGCCAATTGACCCACCGCCGCAAGTCGGCGATCACGTG
>JAYUWD010000160.1:0-5966 GCA_043753735.1 Gemmatimonadaceae bacterium | reverse complement strand
GACATTGCTCAACATCGCGCTGAATGTCGTGCTCATTCGCGGCGCCGGAGCTATTCCCGCTTTTGGCACCAAGGGCGCGGCGATGGGCACCACGATCGCGTCAGGCATTGTTGCACTCTACGCGCTGCGCAAATTGACGCACGGAGGGTGGGTGGTGGCGTTCCCACGCAATGCGTCGCGCAAACCGGATTGGACGATCATCCGATCAATCTTTCGTTTCGGGCTGCCGACCGGAATACAAGGCATTGCGATGAACATCGGGGGTGTGCTCATGCTCAAGTACATCGGATCGCTGTCGCAGAGTGCAGAAGCGCAGGCCGCCTACACTGTGTCGTATACTCAGCTCTTTTCGTTCGTGACGTGGACATCTGTGGGGCTGATGGGAGCTGCCGCCTCGGTTGCCGGACAGAATCTCGGCGCGGGTAATCCGGATCGCGCACGCGATGCCGTGCACGTCGCTGCACGGATTGGATTTTTGGGTGCCGCGACGCTCGGGTTGTTCTACTTCTTCATCCCAGGGACACTACTCGCCATTTTTGGCCTCAACGAACCCGCTGTCGTCGAAATTGGCACACAACTCCTGCGCGTGTTGAGCGTGTCCGGATTGTTCATTGCGGTTGCGTTGACATATACCGGAGGGTTGCAAGGCACCGGCGACACCAAAGGCCCGCTGTTCATCTCGATCGTTTCGCAGGTGATGATTCCACTGGGAATATGTTTTACGATTCGGAGCTTTGGCACATTGCAACCGCTGGACATCTGGCTGGCGATTCTTGCCGGACACATGACGCGTTGCCTGCTGAGCGTGGTGCGTTTCAATCAGGGCAAGTGGCGCGCTATTCGTGTGGACATCGGCGCCAGTGCGTAGCGTCGGAATGCGGAGTGATCATTCGTGAACGCGGCGTTTTCGGGCTTTGGGCTCATGGCTGCACCGGCGGCGGGAGAGCTGGTTGCCGCGCAGATCTCGGGGAGCACGCTGCCCAACTACGCTCCGACATTTGTGCTCGCTCGCTATGACGATCCGCGCTATCAGGCGCTGCCCGCCAACTGGGGGTCGACGGTTCAACTGTAGTCGTCTCCGGTTCACCGCCACTGCACGGCTGGACGCGGAGTGCACCGGCGCTAACGTGTAGAGATCGTATTTTCGCCGCTCCCGGCCCCCGGAGCGATCCGTTTCAAGCACTCACCGACCCATGGCAAAAATCAAGGTAGTGAATCCGGTCGTCGAGATGGACGGCGACGAGATGACGCGCATCATCTGGCAGTTCATCAAGGACAAGTTGATCCTGCCCTATCTCGATGTTCAACTCGACTACTACGATCTGGGTATCGAGCATCGCGATGCGACGAACGATCAGGTCACGATCGATTCGGCTGAAGCGACCAAGAAGCATGGCGTCGCGGTGAAGTGTGCCACGATCACACCCGACGAAGCGCGCGTGAAGGAGTTCAATCTCAAGAAGATGTGGAAGAGCCCCAACGGCACCATCCGCAACATTCTTGGTGGTGTGATCTTCCGCGAACCGATCATCATGTCCAACATCCCGAAACTGGTGCCGGGGTGGACCAAGCCGATTGTGATCGGACGTCATGCGCATGCCGATCAATACAAGGCAACAGACTTCAAGGTGGCTGGGCCAGGCACGGTGACGATCACGTACACGCCGGCGGATGGCAGCGCGCCGATGCAGATGGAAGTCGCGAAGTTTGGAGCCGACGGTGGAGTCGCGATGGGGATGTACAACTTCAACGATTCCATCCGCGATTTTGCGCGCGCCAGTCTCACGTACGGTTTGCAGCGCAATTATCCCGTCTACCTCAGCACGAAGAACACAATTCTCAAGGCGTACGACGGCGCATTCAAGGATATTTTCGAGCAGGTGTTCCAGGACGAGTTCAAAGCGGATTTTGATGCTAAAGGACTTACGTACGAACATCGGCTCATCGACGACATGGTCGCGGCCGCCCTCAAGTGGGAGGGCGGTTACGTGTGGGCCTGCAAGAACTATGACGGCGACGTTCAGTCGGACATCGTTGCACAGGGCTTTGGTTCACTCGGCCTGATGACCAGTGTGCTGATGACACCCGATGGCAGGGTGATGGAAGCCGAGGCCGCGCACGGTACTGTCACGCGCCACTTTCGCGAACATCAGAAGGGGAACAAAACAAGCACAAACCCGATCGCGTCCATCTTTGCATGGACGCGCGGACTCGCGCATCGCGGCAAGCTTGATGGTACGCCGGCGCTCGTCGAATTCGCGAACAAACTCGAAGCGGTCTGCATCGAAGCCGTTGAGTCGGGGGAGATGACCAAGGACCTCTCAATGCTCATCAGCAAGGACGCACCATACCTGCACACTGAAGCGTTTCTCGACGCGATCGATCGTCGCTTGCAGGCAAAGATGGCCTGACGAGACACCGCCGCACGCATTGCACGGTACGCCAGGCAGCGACGCATTTGCGCCGCTGCCTGGCGATGACCGTCAACCCATTACCGCACTGCCCACCGCAGACCAAGCAGGAAACGGTTGGTGCGGAAGAAGTTGATGCCTTGGTGTTCGATGAACGGCATCGGTCGGCGTGAGCTGCTGGTGTTGTTCCCGTCGAGATACGTCACGCCGTAGGCGATGTTCACTCCGAATTCAGAATCTCGTTTACCGCTCGCCGCCAGAAAGCCTAGCCCTGCCCGCAAATGCGGCCGGAACGAAGAAGTAGCGTTCGCACGCAGCGGCGTGAAGTTGTACTGCATGCCGGCAGCGAGTGAAAGCGACGGATCCGATCCAAGTCCGATGGCGAAATCCGGCACGAAACGCAGCGATTGCACTCCAAAGACAGGCCCTGCATCGACCTGCACGCCGAGCACCAATTGGTCAAACCCTGAAACGTAAGGGGAGATGCTGGAGATCTGTCGAGCCGATCGATCATCGGACAGGGCATTGGCTGGACGCATGCCAGGCTGCATCGCCGGTACTACGCCGCTTGGCGTCATCACCATCGGCGGAATCACCACTGTCTCAACGCGCGGTGCTGGACTCTTTTTCGCTTCGCTTTCACGAAGTCGCGACGCGAGTGAGTCGATGCGCGCCTGCATCTGCCGCATCATCGAGTCGGAACGAACGCGTTCGTTGCTGGCAGCCGTGATGCTGTCGCCAACGGTGCGGGGCGTCAGTATGCGAACAGTGGTGCCGGTGCTGTCGCCGTATCGCACATACAGCTCACCAACGGTTGGCACGGGAAGCGTCACGGTACGATTCGACTTGGACGCGGCCAGACTGTCTGCTATCCGGGTCGCGACCATGTTGGCGACACGCGCCGAGTCGAGGGCCCGCTCACGCATGCGCAGCGAGTCCATGGTGCGAGCGTCCTGTCTACGCCAATCCGTACCCCATCCACGCGAAGTGAGCTGTTGATCTGGGGTGCGCTCGACGGTGTGGCGTGAACGATTGATGCTGTAGCTGAGACCGACAGAATACATCCAATTGTTTGTCAGCTGCTTGAGTCCAGAAACACTGTCAAGCTGCTGAGGACCACGCACGTAATCCCGTGCGGATGCGTTGAGCCGGAACTGGTCCGTAAGACGCAACCCGAGACCGCCGCCGAGGATTAAAGCGGTCTCGTCTTTGCGCGAACGTCGCTGCGCGTCGCGATACGTTTGGTCGAAGTCGAGACGTGCAGCACCAAGGACCAGAAATGGAGCGAAACCGCGCGCAGCGTTGAAATTGAACTGCGATTCGCCGCCGTAACCGTTGAGCGACTGCTTGTTCCGCAAGTCACCGGTTCTCCCCTGCCAATAGAAGCCGCGAAGGCCCACATAGTTGCCGAGGTCAATGCCAGTGCGCACACCGACGATCGCCTGTCGCGCCATCGTGGCATCATCGAACTCGATTCGGCCGGCAAATGCCTCAAGGGGGATGGAGGCCAGCGACCACCGCTGTGCTTCCGGTTCCTTCGAGCCGACCGCCCCACCAACTGCGAGGCCAAGGCCCGCGCTAAACACCCAGTTGCTGCGTGTGGTCTGCGCGTCGGAGGCTACAGTTCCCCTCAACCTGGGACCAGGAAACAGTGCGCCGGGCGCGAGACGAAAGCGCGAGTCTTCTGCCATCACCATCGCACGTACATTCGACGACACATCGTAGTGAATGCCCCCGCCATACCGATAGTTGATCTGTTCCACACGCGGGGCGCTGTCGGGGTCGAAGCGCATCACGCCACCACCAACCGAAATAAACGGCGCCAAGCGAGCCGAACTCAAGCGCAGCGCGAGATTGATGCCGTATGTGGCGGCATCCGTGGACGTTTTGCGCAGCGGAAGCTTGCCGGCGACGGCAGGCATGCTGTCGCGAGTAACGCCAAATCCGTTTCGGGTGTGAAAATATCCGCTCACCGACAGCAGCGGGCCAAAGTCTGCACCGATGCGACCGCCGAGCAACTCACCGTTCGCGATGCCGAGTTTTTTGTCCCACGTCGTGTACTCGGCGGAGGGGGAGAGCGTGAACCGGACACCTTGGGCTGCGGCGAGACTGGGGCCAACTGTTATGAAGACACCGACTGCTAACGCAGCCGTAGAAATCCGTCGTACAAAGGAAACTTTTGACATGACAACATGCATAAATGCTCCTGGTCTTGATGCGAAATGCTCGCGTGATTGCGGCGCGCCACGTGGATGCGCGCCCGCTTTTTCTGTAATACGCGGCACAATTTTAAGAGCATGTACTGTGCCACAGGACACCCATACCGTGACGTTGCACACAAGTGTCGCGACCTAATTAATTCCGTTTGTACACGCAAAGCACGCTTGGCGGGGCTTTCACGATGCATCATATCAGCGGTAGTGTTCGCATTCACTGTCAAAGGAGCTGAACGATGTCCGGTCTACCGTGTGCGCACATTTCATATCGCGCACATTCCTATCATCGTCATATCGTCGCGGTAGCGTTCGGTATCATTGCTCTACTCACGTCCGGTGTCGCTCCGTCACCGCTGGCCGCGCAAAGTTCGCTGAGGGGCGCACGGTTCGAGGTTAGTTTTGCGCCGGCCGCGCATCCGGCCCCGATCACGGGACGCGTGTACATCGCGATCAGTCGCACCAACGAGCCGCGGCGCACACCGATCATGCAGACCGGTGAAACCGGGGTGCCACTGTTCGGTGCGAACATCGATAACGTGGCCGCAGGCAAGGCGATCGTGATCGACGCGTCGACATTCGGTCATCCGGTGCCGAGTCTCGCTGGCATTCCGGCAGGCGAATACTGGGTGCAGCCGTTTGTGAACATCTACACGAAGTTTGTGCGAGCCGATGGACATACGGTGTGGCTGCACAACGATCAATGGGAAGGGCAGAGCTGGAAACGCTCACCTGGCAACATTTTTGGCGATCCGGTCAAGATCAAGTTTGATCCGCAGTCGTCGACGCCAATCAAACTCGTCGCCGACAAAGTCATTCCGCCGATTGTCGTGCCGGCAGAAACAGAGAACGTCAAGCGCATCAAGATTCAGAGCGCGATTCTCACCAAGTGGTGGGGCCAGCCGATGTACCTCGGCGCCACCGTCCTGCTCCCCAAGGACTACGACAAGCATCCCGACGCGAAGTATCCGATCGTGTACGAGCACGGACACTTCTCCCTGCGCGCACCGCGCGTCGGCTCGGATCCCGCATGGAATGCCGACGGAACGCCGCGCATGATCATTGCGACGGTGCAGCATCCGTCGCCCTACTACGACGATTCGTACGGCGTGAATTCCGAAAACAACGGACCCTATGGCGATGCGATCACGCAGGAATTGATGCCGGCTGTCGAAACGAAGTTTCGTGTCATCGGCCAACCGTGGGCGCGACTGCTGACGGGTGGATCAACCGGCGGCTGGATTTCACTCGCGCATCAGATCTTCTACCCCGATCTGTACGGCGGCGTGTGGTCGCTGTGCCCCGATGCCGTCGATTTTCGCTACCATCAGATCGTCAACGT
>JAYUWD010000159.1:0-5996 GCA_043753735.1 Gemmatimonadaceae bacterium | reverse complement strand
CCCAACCACCGCACCGCTCGAGTCGACCATCCGGTGCGCGTGAGAATGCGACTGAACCGGTGCCCGCGATAAGCAATACGCCGGCCGAATCGCCGAAGGCATCGTCCATGGCGATCGTCGCATCGGCCTGCACCGAAACGTCGTCGGCAACGCGGCGCGTTGCGAGCGCCGACCACAGCGCCTGTGCAGCGCGTTCCTGTCCTGCCCCGGCGACGCCGACCACACACACAGCAGGACGCGTCTCCGTTCGTTCAGCCATCGCCAGTACGTCGGCGATGAGCGCCTTGATGATGTCGGCGGCGACGGATTCATGGCCGGGCTGCAGCGAGGTCGCCGCCCCTTCGGTACGGGCCAGCACATTGCCGTTGGCGTCAGCGAGTATCACGCGCGTGCGGGTGCCGCCGCCATCAACACCGACGACTAGCGGCATGGGATCGAGTGGGCCGGCGCTCATGCGCGAGTCCGCGTGGAAGAAGGCGGCACGTCAAACTGTGCCGCATGCGTGAATGATGAGAGAACACCCGTCACGAAGGTAATCGAGAGTCCGATCAGCACGTACCAAGGCCACGCGATTGTCGCGACGCCACCCAATGTCGATGCCATCGATGGATACGCGGCGACGATCTGCTTGGCGAACACGATGAACGCCATGCAGCTGATGCCGACACTCATGCCCAGAATTGCGTCACGTTGAATCGCGCGCTTCCAGAACATTCCCAGAAAGAAGCCACCAAGCAATCCGCCTTGCGTGAACGATGCGATCGACAGCGCGACAACGACAACCGGTGTGCCGTTCTCCTTGAACATCAACGCGCCTGCAGTGAGCACGATGCCCCACGCAAGCGCGAAGCGCTTACCCACCTGCAACGTGCGCGGATCGTCGGGACTGCGCTTTGTAAACGGCAGGTAGATGTCGTGTGTGGACGACGCCGCAAGCGCGTTGATTGCCCCGGAGTGTGTGCTCATCGTGGCGGCAATGATCGCCGCGACAATGAGTCCGATCAACCCGTGCGGCATCCGCTCGATGATGTACGTCGGGAAGATCTGGTCTGCCGCAGAGAATGGACGACCTTCGTACAACACCCACAGCCCAAGGCCGACAAAAAGGAACAGTGTCATTTGCGCGAACACCGCGAACCCGCTGCCGATGATTGCGACCTGCGCCTGCTTGAGTGAACGACTGGAAAGCAGCCGCTGCACGATGATCTGATCGGCGCCGTGCGACGCCATCGCCAGGAACGCGCCTCCGATCAGGCCGGCAAACATCGTATGTGGCTGATCAAAACCAGTGTACCAACTGATCGTCTGCAGTTTTCCGGCCGCGCCCGCACGTTCGATGATCGTGCTCCATCCACCGTTGACAGACTGGCCGATTAATACGAGCGCCGAAATTCCACCAAGCAGGTAGATGCTCGCTTGAAGAAGTTCAGTCCATACCACGGCCTTCATGCCACCGCGATACGTGTAGATCACAGTGAGCGCGCCCAGCACCACAATGGCAGCGGGCATGGTGTACTCTTTCGGCAGCACCGGGCCGATGATCAACGCTACCGGAATCGCTGTTGCGAACACGCGCACGGCATCGGCCATTGCGCGCGTGATCATGAACACGATCGACGTGAAGCGGCGTGTGGTGAGGCCGAAACGGGTTTCAAGCAGCGCGTATGCCGTTACCAGATTGCCGTTGAAATAGCGCGGCAACAGGGTGAATGCGACAACGAATCGACCAACGATGTAGCCGGCAACGACTTCGAGGAATCCGAGATTGCCCGTGTAGGCTAGCCCCGGCACGCTGATGAACGTCAACGCCGACGTTTCGCTTGCCACGATGGAGAAAAGCACTGCCCACCACGGAATCGCGCGATCGGCGACAAAATAATCGGTCGCATTTTTCTGATCGCGACCGATCCACATGCCGAGTGCTGTTGTGCCGCCGAGATACGCGAGCAACACGGCCAAATCGAGCAGATTGAAACGGCCGCTCACGACGGGTGATTGTAAGACGATGAACTAGACGATGACATACGCTTCCATGGCGAAGTATTCGGCGAGGCCAAGCCGATCAAGATACGCGGATGTGTTCTTGTTGCGTTGCTCCACGCGTTGCCAAAACTCGCGTTCGTCCTGACCGGGAAAGGGCGCTGAATCCTTCTGCGACTGGTGCTTGAAAATCGCCTGGATCTTGAGCGTCAACTCTTCCTGCGACATCGGCACGAGGGTTGTCGCTTCAGTCACGGGCCACTCCTGCCACGCCCCGCGATAGAGCCAGATCTCAGGCCGAGCACTCGGTGCCGCATGCTCACCGTACACCTCGATGACCGCCGCGTCGATCGCTTCCTTGCACATGCGGTGGGTGCCGTGCGGATCGGAGAGATCGCCAGCGACAAAGATGATTTCAGGCTGCAACTCGCGCAGCAGATCTGCGACGATGCGCACATCGGCGGGACCGATTGGATCCTTGCGCACCTTGCCTGTCTGGTAGAACGGCAAATTGAGAAAGCGCGCGTTGCTGCGCGTGAGTCCCATGACTTCAATACCGCTCACCGCTTCCGACTCGCGGATGATGCGTTTGATGTCCTGCACTTCGGAAATGTCGACCTGCCCCGCATGTTTGGTCTTGAGGAACTGGTCGACGAGCTGCGCGAGCTTGCTCACCGTGCTGCCACCGCCGATGCGCTCCTCATCCAGACGTTCGAGAAAGTCCACATATCGCCGCACATCGTGATCGAAGACGGCGATGTTGCCACTCGTCATGTACGCAATGGTCATCGCATTCTCGTTCTCGACAAACTTGCGCAGGATGCCGCCCATCGAGATCACGTCATCATCGGGATGGGGCGAGAAGCAGATCACGCGCTTCCTGGTCGGCAGTTTGCTTTTGCCGCGAATCTTTGCGCCGAGCACGTTGAACACGAGACCGTTCACCGCGCCCGGCGAACCGTGACGTGCGACCAGCGATGAAAGTTGATGGTCGGCGTAATCCTGTTGCGTGAGCTTGAGGATCGCCTTGCCGGTGCGGGTGGCCAGCCAGGTGACGGCGCGCAACTCGAGTGAATCATTCCAGGTGATTTCATCGAGCAACCACGGCGTCGCGATGCGTGTCAGTTCCACCGCCGCCGACTCGTCGACAAAGAATGTCGTGGCCGGATGACGCTGCAGGAATGTGGCAGCCACATCGCGGTCGATCTCACCTTCGACGGCGCGTTTGACAACGCCCGCCTTGTGTTCGCCGGTGGCGAGAATCGCGATCTCGCGCGCGGCAAGAATGGTGGCAATGCCCATCGTGATCGCCTCGCGCGGTACGTTTGGCTCGCCGAAGAAATCGGCGGCAGCATCGCGACGCGTGACGTGATCCAGGTGGATCGTGCGGGTCAAACTGGTTTCGCCCGAGCCGGGTTCGTTGAAGCCAATGTGCCCTGTCTTGCCGATACCGAGCAGCTGGAAGTCGATGCCGCCGGCAGCAACGATTGCGCTCTCGTAGGCTCGGCAGGCAGCGTCGACTTCGGCGCGCGGCGTCGTGCCACTCAGCAGATGCACATTCGTGGGATCGATATCGACGTGCGAGAAAAGGTTCTCCCACATGAATCGATGGTACGAGTGAATGCTCTCCGGCGGCATCGGCCAGTATTCATCGAGATTGAAGGTGACAACATTGGCGAAGCTGAGAGCCTCGTCGCGATGCAATCGTATCAATTCACGATAAACGCCGATCGGCGTGGAGCCGGTGGCAAGGCCCAGCACGAGTTTGCGGCCATCGGCCGCGCGTTGGCGAATGAGGTTGGCGATGCGTCCCGCGACGATGCGCGCAATGGCCTCGTGGTCGTGGACGATGACGGTGGGGATCCGCTCGCGCGCGCGAAACGCTGTGTCTGGGAGCGGGCCAGTTGAGGCCTCGATACGCAGAGGCCCGCGACTCTGATCGAGGGCGCGGGCCTGCTGAGAGTGCGAGGGCTCCGGTGCGCTGGTGGCCTTGGAACTCATGGTGATGCTAGGGAAGGGGGCACCGCGGTCGGCGCCGTCGAGGTCAGGCGGAGAAAGAACTTCCGCAGCCGCAACCGCCCGTGGAATTCGGATTTTTGAAGGTAAAGCCAGAACCCTGCATGGACGTCACGTAATCGATGATGGTGCCACTCAGATACTGCGCGGAAAACGGGTCTACGAACACCTTGAAGCCTTCATGCTCGATGACAAGATCGTCTTCGGCGCTCTTGTCTTCGATGACGAGCCCGTACTTGAAGCCGCTGCAGCCACCCGGCATCACCGACACGCGAAGGCCGCCCTGTTCGGCGGTCACGCCCTCGGCTTCCATGAACTTCAGGACTTCGGTCCCGGCAACCGGCGTAATGACGACCATGACTTCTGGCTGCTGCATCGTGCTCATTGCTGCCCTCCGAAACGGCCGAACGTTGTATCGGCCTGATGGAACGCGTTACTGCCCGTTACCGCACCACGCGGTGACTCGGCTCTACGACGTACTATCGTATTACCCATCATATTAACGACTTGTTCGCTCACCTTCAAGAAACACCGCTGCGTTCGTTAGCGAGAGCCGGCGGGCGCCATCCCACCCCCGTTCGCGCCCAGCGCAGCCAGAGCTGCGTCAACCACTGCCACTCGTACCCGGCCGATCTTGAGATTGGTTCGTGTTGGGTTTACCCGATTCGTAAGCAGGAGTACAAAAACTCCTTGCCTAGGGTCCATCCACAGCGACGTACCAGTGAAGCCGGTGTGACCGAATGCGGAATTCGAGAATCGGTGTCCCGCCGAATTGCCCCCCGTGGGTGTCTCCCAGCCGAGTGCCCGGCGAGAAATCGTCGTGTCTTGTGCGTGGGTGAAATCCGCGACTGTCGCAGCGTCGAAAACGCGCACGCCATCCAGCACACCGCCATTCAGATACATGCGAGCGAATCGACTCAGGTCACGCCCGCTCGAAAACAGTCCGGCATGCCCCGAAACGCCGCCCACCCTGGCCGCATTTTCGTCGTGCACCTCGCCGCGCAGCTTCCGCTGTCGCCATGGGTCCTGCTCGGTCGGAGCGATTCGCGGTGTCCAGTCGGTCGGCGGGAGGTAGCGCGTGTCTCGCATGCCGAGCGGGGCAAAAACGTGCTCGACATCGTACTGCCCAAGTGGCTGCCCTGAAACGCGCTCGACCAGCTTGCCGAGCAGCATGAAGCCCAGGTCGCTGTATAGAAATCGGGCACCGGGCACCGTGTCCGGGCTTGTCGCAAAAAGTTGCTGGAACGCCTCGTCGGGCGTGGTGGACTCTTTGTAGAACGGGCGCCACGCCGGAAGCCCGGCCGAGTGGGTCATGAGCTGACGGACTGTAATGCGCGATGTGCCGGTCGCTTTCCATTCCGGGAGGTATTGCACCGCCGGCGAGTCGAGCGCGACGCGGCGCGAGCCGACGAGTTGCAGCATCGCCGAGGTGGTGCCAATCACTTTCGTGAGCGACGCGAGATCCCACACGGTCGCTGCACTCGGTCGCGTGGCATCGGCGATGTCCAACCGGCCAACACCGTATTCAACCAGAATGCCCGACGCGTTGCCGACGGCGACATAGGCACCGGGAAAAGCGCTGTCGGCGGTCGCGCGATCAAGCACGGCGTGCACACTGTCACGCAGCGCGGCGAGGCGCGCGGCCGACACACCGAGTGACGCTCCGGAAGCGGTTGGTGCTGCGGCGGCTGTGGCGCGGGCGCATCCATATGCGCCGACTGGCAATGAAACGAGAAGCGTCGCGATAATAGCGCGCGCGTTTGAAGAAGTGTTCACGGGGTGCCCTTCGCATCGCGCATTAAACCATCTCCTCGAGTGAAGTAACCAGGGAGCGACACGGGAATGTGACCCGTGATCGGAGTCGCGCCAAAAACCGCACGAGCTGCAGCGCGTTCAAGCGCTTCCCCACGACCATACGTGACCATGTACGTCGAAATCTGCGGTATCTGGCGCAGCTGATACGGGTTGCCGCCGGCCACGACGACCAACTTCCCGGTCGC
>JAYUWD010000158.1:0-18076 GCA_043753735.1 Gemmatimonadaceae bacterium | reverse complement strand
AACATTCAATTCAGGGCAAGATCGCGGTCGCCGTCTGCATGGCGTTTGTGATTGGTTGGTGTTTCATGGCCTGGGACTACTCCATGTCGATCAGTCTGCACTTTCAGCAGACGATGTACGCATGGATTGTGTTCATGGGCGCGTGGCTGAACATGATCATGGTGTTGTCGTTGCTGACGATGTGGTGGCGCAACCACCTTCAGATGACCGACGTCGCGACCATGGATCAGCTGTGGGATCTTGGCAAACTCGGCTTCGCATTCACCGCATTCTTCGGCTACATCAGCTTCAGCCAGTATCTGGTGATCTGGTACGCCAACATGCCCGAGGAGACGTTCTTCTATCGCCTCCGCCTCATGGGAGTCTGGAAGCCCATCACCACCGCGATTCCGATCTTCATCTTCGTATTGCCCTTCTTCGGCCTCATCTCCAAGGCAGCCAAGATGTATCTGCCGACGTTCGTGCTCTTCGCCGTCTGCAGCATCATCGGGCTCTACCTGCACCGCTACATCGAGATCTATCCTTCGATTTTCGGAGACAAGCTGACGTCGCTTCCCTTCGGCATCTGGGAGGTTGGAATCACCGTTGGCTTTGTGGGGCTTTGGGGCTTCTGCTACGCGTCGTTCATGGATGCGTTCCCGGTGATGCGTGTCTTCATGATGACGTCGCCGTACCGCGACGAAATTCAGGTTCCGGTGGATGCCCGCACTATGGAACCGCTACCAGCACACGAGTAGATTGGAGTTGCAGGCACGGCCTCCAACCCGAGGCCGCGCCGATCGGGGGATTAGCTCAGCTGGTAGAGCGCTGCCTTTGCAAGGCAGATGTCAGGAGTTCGAGTCTCCTATCCTCCACTCGCGCACGTTCACGATGTCGTTTGAAACCGAGCATCCGTCAACTGAAAGCCCCAACCCTGAACAATCATGGTTGGGGCTTTTGGTATCGACGCTCAGACACTACTTCGCTCGGTGTTGCGAAACCATATTAAAGCGATCATCCGCCTACAATTCTCAGAGTGCGTGGTTTTTGAGCGCGCGCATCTGACTCCTTCGCCGCCGCCTGTGAGAGCATGACGTCCAGGTCGGCTTGGGGCACCGCGTCGCTGAAGTAGCACCCCTGCTGGGCGGGACACTGCAGACGGGTGAGACGCTGGGACTGTTCCATGGTTTCAACACCTTCGGCGACGACATCGAGACCCAATCCTCGCGCCAGGTGCACGAGCGACGAAACGATCGCCAGATCGCGAGAATCGACAAGCATTTGCGCGATGAAGCGGCGGTCGATCTTGATGCCATCGACCGGTGCTTCCCGCAAGAATGAGAGTGACGCATAGCCAACACCAAAGTCGTCGACGAGCAAGCGAAGCCCGAGCGCTTTCAGCGCGCGCAATGTCTCGATCGCGACCTCACCATCAACCATCGTGCTGTTCTCACTGAGCTCCAGCACGAGTGCGTCAGGGGGACATCCGGCCGATTCGAGAATGGCCGCGACACGTTTTTCAAAGCCGTGATCGCGCAATTGCACCGCCGACAGATTCACCGAGACGCGCAAGTCGTTCGACGGCGCCATTGCGCGCCAACGCACAACCGCTTCGCAGGCGCGCTTGAGGACGCACTCACCGATCGGCACAATGAGACCCGTGTCTTCCGCGAGCGGAAGAAAGCTTGATGGAAGCAACAAGCCACGCTCGGGGTCACGCCAACGGAGCAACGCTTCAACCGCTATGATCCGCTGGGAAATCGCACTCAGAATCGGCTGGTAATGCACCTCGATCTCACCACGGTCGATCGCCGTGCGAAGTCTCGCTTCACCGCGATGCGAGACCGATTCGCCCCCGCTGCGGACCGTAATTGCGTCCGCCGTTGCACCGGGGACAGACGCCATCGCACCGGATACCGGCGTCAAAAAATGCCCCTGACGGCGCCGGTACTTTTCGCGGTACATGTCGGCGTCGGCGGCGTGCATCAACTCCTGCCCTGTTTCGCCATCGAGGGGCGACATGGCTGCCCCGATGCTCGCTTCAATGCGCACACTCTGTCCTGTTCCGACATCTACCGGCGCACGGAGACACTCGAGAATCGTGTCGCGCACAAACGCTATGTCTCGACGACTCGTCACATCGGGGAGGAGCACGACGAATTCGTCGCCGCCGAGTCGTCCGACAGCATCCGAGCGGCGCACCGACTCCAGCAAACGACGCGAGACCGCCTGAAGCAGTGTATCGCCGCGCGCGTGACCAAGCGTGTCGTTGATCTCCTTGAACCCGTCGAGATCGACGAAAAGAAGCCCCGTCTTGCGACCATAGCGCGACCCGAAGGCCAGTGCGCGATCAAGCTGGTCGAGAAACAGTTCCCGATTGGCCAGTCCAGTGAGCGGGTCGTGCGTCGCTCGATGCGTCGCTTCGCTGCGCGCTGCTTCGATCGTGGAGAGCCGACGCTGCCGTTCGATCGCGAATCCCAGCATGCGAGCTAGGCGCTCTGGGGGGACGTCGCGCTTGCAAACGCATTCATGTGCGCCGGCTCGCAGCGCGCGCAACACAATCGAATCGTCGAGCGCGCGTGCGTAAACGACCACAGGCACAGCAGCGGCTGCACCCCGAACACCGGCCAGCGTCGCAATGCCGCTCGCGTCGTCCACATCGAGTTCGAGGACCACAACGTCAAACGGCATCTCCATCAGAGTGCGCACTGCCTGCGTCAGGCTGCTCACGCGAATGAGCGCCAACCGATCGTTCAGGTAACTCCGCAACCCCTCTTCGGAACGGAGGGCCGCCGCTTCGTCGTTATCAACGAGCAGCACGCGCAGGGCGCGGTCAGCATCGAAGGGCGGAAAGAGGGAACGAATCACTCGGCTTCTCGTGCAAAGGACAGATTGCTCACGGGAGACGCACCCAACGATATGCAGCTCGTCCATATGCGCCAGACCCTTTGAGTAGTTTGTGATCTGCCATCCCCACTCTGTGACAGAGCCGCAGCAATCCGATCTGTTTCGATGCCCAACCTCACCTTCTTCAACCGACACTATGACGACAACTGCTACCCATCCGATCGTCGCCGGCGAGACTGCGCCTGACTTTACGCTCGCTTCCACCGCCGGCGGCAACGTCACGCTCTCGACGATGGTCGGCCAGACGCATGTGTTGCTGGCGTTTTTCCCACTCGCGTTCACTGGCGTTTGCACCGCTCAAATGTGCGCTTTCAGCGAAGACTTCGACGCCTTCACGGCCGCGGATGTGACGGTCCTTCCCATCAGCGTCGATGCCGTTCCATCGCTCAAGGAGTTCAAGAGCAAGTTCAATCTCAAAGTCGACCTGCTCTCTGACTTCAAGCGCGACGCTTCTCGCGCGTATGGCGTGCTCCGTGAGGACAGCTACTTTTCGAATCGTGCCTACTTCCTGATCGACAAAGCCGGCATTGTGCGGTGGAGCCACGTTGAGGAAACCCCAGGTCAGCGTCGCGAAGACTCGGAGATTCTCGCGGCGGTTAAGGCCGTGACTGGCTGAAACACCCCGATCAGAGCTGGGCTCGGCACTCGCTTTTGTGTAACGCACGCTCCCGCAGTCGCCGCCCCAGCTTTAATCGGTCAGCTTGTCCGATACCATGACCGGCCCTACTTTGATCTGGGTGAATACTGGTTTGCACTCTGACGATGCGCGCTGATCTGTGCCCGTCCCGCTAGCCGCGACATTGCCGGCCTTGGCCGAACTGGTCGCGCTGCTGGCACGTGCCTCGGACACGGACAGTGGCGCGATCGCCGTCCTCCGACGACTCCGCCTGCTCCTCCGCGCCGATCACATCGCCATCGAGCTCCATGGTGACGCGCGCTCGCGACAGATGTGGACCGATGAAGGTGTTGGCCCGCTTCGGCAGCCTGCCGCCCCAGCCAACGCTGCCGTGCCGCTTTCGGCCGCCGGCGAGGCGCTGGGTGTCCTGCGCGTTCACCGAAACGACGCACTCAATCGCGACGAGATGACGTTGGCCTCCGGCGTCGCGGATCTGATGGCGGTGATCGTCGCGCGCGACGCGAGGATGCGCGAACTCGAACGCCAGATCACAGCGCGCGCGCGTGAAATCGCCGAACAGCGTGCCTTCATCGAGCGGGTCGTCGACTCCTTGCCGGTGGGTCTCTACGTCGTGGACCGCGAGTATCGCATCCACGCGTGGAATCACAAACGCGAGACGGGGTTCCAAGGCGTTTCACGCACCGACGCGATCGGGCGCACAATCTTTGAAGTTCTGCACCGCCAGCCTGCAGCGCTGCTGAAGCAGGAGTTCGACGAAGTCTTCGCGTCGGGACGTATGCAGCTCTTTCAAATGGAAAGCACAGCGTTCGGCGACGTGCGCACCTTCCGCATTTCAAAGATCCCGATGCGCTTGGACGGCGACGAGGTTTCGCACGTCATCACTATCGGTGAAGACATCACCGACTGGAAGGCCGCAATCGACCGCACGGCGCAATCCGAGAAGCTCGCCGCACTCGGGCAGCTTGTTGCCGGTGTCATGCACGAAATCAACAACCCTCTCGCCACGATCGCGGCGTGTGCCGAGTCGATGCAGCTGCAGCGCGAGTTGGATCGTGAACACACCGGCGATGGACCGAGGCAGTCCGCGGGATCGTCTGCCGATGAATTGCTGCACATCGTCGATCTCGAAGTGCAACGGTGCAAAAAAATCGTCAACGGTCTGCTCGACTTCTCGCGACCCAAACCCTCGCAGCGTGAAACGATCGATCTGAATGCAGTCGTCCAGCAGGGGCTGTTTCTGCTTCAGCATCACCCACGGTTCAAACGCGTGAAGACGGTGAGCGAACTTGAAGACCGGGGGCCGCTTTTGGTAAATGGCGACGCGGATCAACTCGTGCAGGTGTTGTTTGCGCTGACCATGAACGCCATGGAGGCCACGCCCGAACAGGGCCGCGTCACTGTGCGCACGCGAATGGTGCAGGACGATGCCGGCTCGAACTTCGCCGTGCTCGAAGTGTCCGACGAAGGACCGGGTATCCCCCGCGCGTTGCAGACCAAGATCTTCGAACCGTTCTTCACGACGAAAGCGGCGGGGCAGGGCACTGGTCTTGGGCTCGCGATCTGCTACGGCGTCGTCACCGACCACAACGGACAGCTGGAATTGGTCGGACCAGAAGGAAAAGGCGCGACGTTCCGCATGACACTTCCCGCCGTTACTCCCCCACCAGGCAGTACTTCATGAGTGCACCATGAGTCATTGGCTACGCGTTCGATGACCCGGAGATGAGTACCATGCTTCCACCGGCGCGCGGAGTCGAAATCGGCTCGCCGATTCGCGTGCTCATCGCCGAGGACGAAACGCACCTCGGCATGATACTCGAACAGTTCATGAGTGCCCGTGGCTTTGCCGTGCAGATGGTGCGCAACGGCCGCGCTGCGTTGGAGCTGTTGCGCACGGACGCATACGACGTCGCGCTGCTGGACATCGTGATGCCCGAACTCGATGGGCTTGAAGTGTTGCGCCAGGTGCGCGAACAGCCGCTGCCACCGGAGATCATCGTGATTACGGGCAACGGGACCATCGAGACGGCGATTGCCGCGCTGAAACTCGGCGCGTATGACTTCTTGTCCAAGCCGTATCGTATGGCGGAGATCGAGGCGCTCGTGCGCCGCGCGTGGGAAAAGCGGATGCTGGCGCGCGACAATGTCTTTCTGCAGCGACGCTTGCAGCACGGCGCGTCGTCGCCCGTGTTCGCTACGCAGTACGCACCATTGGTGACGGTGCTTTCGTTGATCAGGCGTGTCGCGCCCAGTGCGTCACCGGTGTTGATCTCCGGCGAATCGGGAACAGGAAAGGATCTGATCGCGCGATTGTTGCACGCGCACAGTGAGTTGCCAGAGGGTCCGTTTGTGGATCTGAACTGCGCTGCGTTGTCTGAAGCACTTCTCGAGACTGAATTGTTCGGCGTGGAGAAGGGCGCATTTGTCGGTGCTGATCAGCGCAAGGTTGGCCTGATTGAACTTGCCGCAGGCGGAACGTTGTATCTCGACAACATCGGCGATCTCGAGTTGAAATTACAGGCGAAACTGCTGCGCGCGCTGGAGTCAGGAAGTTTCTATCGCGTCGGCGGCACACAGAAAGTCGACGTGAGCGTGCGGATCGTTGCATCGACCACCCGCGATTTGTCGCGCATGGTGGCGAACGGAACATTTCGCGAGGACCTGCTGCATCGCATCAACACCATTCGTGTGGCGTTGCCACCGTTGCGCGAGCGGGTCGTCGATGTGGCACTGCTGGCGCAGCATTTCCTCGCGCACTTTGGAGGCGCTCAGCCACCGGTCTTGAGTAGCGACGCACTGATGGTGCTTGAACGTTATCGGTGGCCTGGCAACGTGCGCGAACTGCGGAACGTCATCGAGCGCGCCGTACTGCTCGCGGTGAATGGGACCATCAGCGCGTCCGACCTTCCGCTTGGCGCCGAGGTGGGCGCTGCGGCCCGTTTAACACCGACTTCGACGCTCACCCTTTTTGAACTCGAGCGTCGCCACATTGCCGAAGTGCTTGACCGCGCCGCATGGCATCAGGGACGCGCCTCCGAAGTGCTCGGCATTTCGCCCAAAACGTTGTATCGCAAGATCCGCGAATACGGATTTCGCCGCCCGCCCGGTCGTGGCTTGTGACCCAGTCTGCATCTCCCGCTCAAGCGTGAACGCATGAAAATTCTGGTCATCGAGGATGATCCAACCGTGGGCGAGTTCATACGCCGCGGTTTTGAAGAGCAGCGCTGGCAGTGCGATCTCGTCGCCAACGGCCTGGAAGGCGAACGCATGGCGCTGTCCCAGCCGTACGATCTCCTCGTGCTCGACATGCGGTTGCCAGGGCGTAACGGTCTCGACGTGTTGCGAACATTACGTTCGCGCGGTTTTGAACGACCCGTGCTGGTGCTGACCGCGCAGGATGCAGTCGACGCGAAAGTCGAAACGCTGCGCGCTGGTGCTGACGACTATGTCACCAAGCCATTCGCATTTGAAGAGCTGCTCGCACGTGTGGAAGCGCTGTCTCGTCGGCCGCGCGCACTCGCGTCGCCGCTGGTGCGTGTTGGCGAGCTCGAACTGGATCAAGGAACGCACGACGTCCGTCGCGGTGCAGAAGCGATCGAGCTTACGCCGAAGGAGTTTGCGGTACTCGAGTATCTCATGCGGCATGCGGGGCGCGTGATGAGTCGCACACTGATCACCGAATATGCGTGGGGCTACCACTTCGATCCCGGCACGAATATTGTCGACGTGGTGATCAATCATCTGCGCAAGAAGATCGACGCCAAGCACGAGAAGAAGCTGATCACCACCGTGCGTGGTGTCGGCTACATGATTCGCGCCTGACGGCGGGGACGATAGACCGTGGGATCGATCCGCTCTCGGCTCACGGTCGCGTACACGGCGGCTCTCGTCGCGACGATGATGTTGTTCGCGCTGGCCCTGCTGTACGTGCGCAAAATGACCGTCTTTCACGACCTCAAAACACGCGTCGTTGCAGAGTCGGGGCGGACCGTAAAGATGATCGAAATTGCGGGCAAGCAGTTTACCCAACAGCTCGTGGTGACGCCCGATTCGCTGGTGGGTGCCGAGGTCTCGCCGCGGCTCAAGCCCTTGCTGGAGCTGCTACCCGATTTCGTGTTGCTCAAGGATTCGCGCGATTATTCGCTGTACAAATCCGAACCCGTGCGGTTGCTCAGCGAGTCAGATCAGTTGCTGCTCGATGCCGCCGCGCGCGCGATGCCCGACAGCTCACCGCCCTTGATTGTTCCGCTTGCATCGGGCGATCTGTTGGTCCACGTGCGTCGCGTGCCAGGAATCGGTACGCGCGGGCAGATCGATCGGGTGTGGGTTGGATTGCCCACCGAGGCGGCGCAGCTCGCGCCGAGCGAGTTGGTCAACACCATGTTTGTGGTGGCGCCGTTTCTGGTCGCGCTCTCGGTCATGTTTGCGCATTTCATTGCTGGTCGCGCGTTCAGACCGATCGATCGTATCATCGATCAGGTCGAGGCGATCACCGACGGACGCTCACTGCATCGGCGATTGGCAATCGGGGCAGCGGGTGATGAACTGGCGCGACTGTCATCGACGCTCAACGCCATGATCGAGCGATTGGAAACGTCATTCGGCGCGCTGCGACGATTCACCGCCGACGCGAGTCATGAGCTCAAAACTCCACTCACGGTGATGCGCGTCGATGTCGAGCGCGCGATGTCCCCCTTATCGACAGGGACCGAACAGGCCGTGGCGCTCGAAGAGGCGTTGCAGCAACTGACCCGCATGGCGGATCTCGTCGATTCGTTGCTGACACTCGCTCGTGCCGACGAAGGTCGATTCGATCTCCATCGTGAACCGGTCGATTTGGCGCCCATCGCGCGCGAGGTCGTCGAGACGGCGCGACTCCTGGGTGAGGAGCCGGGGCTTATCATCGATGCGCCGGTCATCGAAGACGTCGAAGTGTCGGGCGATGTCACCCGCCTCCGACAGCTGTTCCTGAACCTTGTGACCAACGCGATCAAGTACACACCGCGTGGCGGGCGCGTGGAGATCACGCTCATTCGTTCAGGCGAGCAGGTGTCGCTCGCCGTGCGCGACACCGGCATCGGCATTGCTGCCGCCGATCTGCCCTACGTTTTCGAACGCTTCTGGCGAGCGGATCGGGTGCGCTCACGTGCGTCGGAACGAGGCGGTTTCGGACTTGGGCTCGCGATTTGTCAGTGGATTGCGCAAGCTCACGGGGGCACGCTCAGTGTTCAGTCGAGACTGGGGCGTGGCAGCACGTTCACGGTCACGCTGCCGGTTTCGGGATCGGACGACGTGGCAATCACTGATGAGCTCCCCGTCGATGAGCGAATGCTAACCGCGGATTAATCCAACCCTAATCCTTTCGCCATTGCCGGATCATGACGGTGCGGTAAAATCGCATGAGTCAGTCCCCGGGGAGCATCTCCGGGCTCTGCGACCCGTACCCGGACGAGCCCGATGTTCAATAATCTGGTGGAATCGCAGGCGAAGAAACAGAAACGCTTGGGTGGGTCAGTCTTCTCCATCGCTTTTCATGCGGTGGTAGTCGCGGCCCTCGTGATCGTCACTGCAAATGCCGGGATCAAGAACGAGAAGTCGAAAGATGAGAAGGTCGACTTCGTCGAGGTGAAGAAGGACGAACCCAAGCCCCCCGAGCCGGAGAAGCCACCCCCACCGCCAGACGCGGTGGCCGCGCCTCCGCCGCCGAAGGGATTTCAGGTGCTTTCCGCACCGATAGAAATCCCGAACATCATCCCCGATATCGACCTTTCCAAAAAGGTCACCGACGAAGCAGACTTCTCGGGTAAAGGTGTCGCCGGTGGTGTGGCCAAAGGTGTTGAAGGCGGCAAAGGCCCCGTTCCTCAGGGCGACCAGCCGTACTTCGATTTCCAGGTCGAAAAGCCAGTGGTAATGGCGCCAGGCGCAACGGGTCCCGCGTACCCGGACATGCTCCGCTCTGCGGGTATCGAAGGCACCGTGCTCGCCCAATTTGTTGTGGACACCACAGGGCGTGCGGACATGGCCACCTTCAAGGTGCTCAAGACGGACAATGATCTGTTTTCGACGGCCGTCAAAAACGCGCTGGCGCGCATGAAGTTCCTGCCTGCCGAAGTCGGCGGTCGCAGGGTGAAGCAGCTTGTGCAGCAGCCGTTCCAGTTCTCGCTCAATCGCTAGTCTCTCCTTCCCTTCCGATCCGCGGAGATCTTTTCCATGAACATGTCGCTGATGGAGCTGTACTCGTCGATGGGCTGGTTCGCCAAGGGCATTGTGTTCACGCTCCTTGGTATGTCCGCCCTATCGTTCACGCAGCTCATCTCGAAGTGGTGGACGATGCGCAAGGCGCAGGCCGAGACGCGCAAGTTTGCTCCCGAGTTCTCGCAGTTCCTCGAAGAAGACAATCTGAACGAAGCCATCAAGCTCGCTGAGGGCTACAAGAAGTCGCATGTCGCCCGCGTGCTCGGTGGTGCGCTTGGTGAAATCCGTCCGCTCATCCAGGACGGTTCGGTGACGGTCGCAGACATCAACTCGGCCGAGCGTGCGGTTGAGCGTGAAATGCTGATGACGGTTGTTGACCTGAAGCGTGGTCTTGGTATTCTTGCGACGGTCGGTGCAACGGCGCCGTTCGTGGGTCTGCTCGGCACGACGATGGGTATCGTCAACTCGTTCACCGGTATGGCCACGTCGGGTGCGGGTGGTATTTCCGCAATCGCCGGTGGTGTTGCCGAAGCGCTGATCACCACGGCCATCGGAATCGGTGTCGCCATTCCTGCCGTGTGGTCGTTCAACTACTTCCAGACGAAAATCGATAACCTCACGGCCGAGATGACGTACACGTCCAAGGAAATGATCGATTACCTCATCAAGGGTGTTTCCGGTGAATTCGGTCGCTCGCGCTTCACTCGTGAGTTCAACACAGCGGGTCAGCAGACGATTTCGCAGTAATCCGCTCCACACGACCGAACCGGTCGCTGCGCGCGCGCCTCTCTCGGGGCGCAGCGCGAGTGACGTAACGAAAGGAGTATCGCGAAATGGGTATGTCAGCGGGCGGTGGTGGAAGCGGCGTAAAGGCCGAGCCAAACGTCACGCCCATGATCGACGTGATGCTCGTGCTCCTCGTCATCTTCATGATCGTGGTGCCGCAGATCAACGCGGGCTTCACGGCTATTCCTCCTGACGGTCAGAATCTCAAGACCCATCCGGAGGAAGACGGTGATCAGGTGCTCGGTATCGACGATCAGGGACGGTATTACCTGAACAAGAAGCCGATTCACAACGAGGATCTCGAGACGCTCGTCAAGGGCATCTTCGGGCAGCCTCGCGAGGATTACATCATGTACGTGAAGGCCCACAAGGATCTTCAATACCTGAAAGTGGTCGACGCACTGGACCGCTTGTCGAAGTCGGGCGTGCGCGTCGCCGCGCTCATCACCGAACAGAAGCCTGGAACCGAATCACTCGTTGCGAGCGACAAGATCCTGGGAGGGGCGAGCAAGAAATGAGCATGTCTACAGGTGGGAGCGGCAGTCTTACGAACGAGCCCAACGTCACGCCGATGATCGACGTGCTCCTGGTGCTGTTGGTCATCTTCATGATGATCATCCCCATGAGCCGCAAGGCCATCGATACGCAGCTTCCCGACCCGACGCCGCAGCCGGCAAGCAACGTCGTACCGGACCAGATCGTGTTGGAAGTGTTGCCAGACGACAAGTACGCGATCAACAAGGAACCTGTCGAAAAGGCGGCGCTCCTTGCCCGTCTCAAGACCATCTACGATCCGCGTCCGGAAAAAGTGATCTTCGTGAAGGGCGACACGATGGTGAAGTACAACAGTGTCGTGTGGGCGATGGATCAGGCCCGCGGCGCTGGCGTCAAGGTCATCGGTGTTCCGCCGAAGTAGCCGAGATCTCGTGACCTTTTGACTGGTGACCGGGTAGCATTTCTCCGGTTCGCCGCAAAGAACGGCGGACGAACCCACAGGGCTCGTCCGCCGTACTACGTTTTACAGCTGACGGCCTCGGGGAGTGAGACTCTCAACTGTTCCTTGTTTGCACGACGGCGAAGGCACAGTGGCTGCCGCGTGTTTTTTCTTTCGAGCTTTCACCACGCTCATGGTCAACGATCCATTGTCAATCAACGGACCCGACCACGGGGCTGCTCCGCCGAGTCAGGGGGAGCGACCTCGGTATCGGCCGCCTGTAGGCATTCCGCTCGCCCGTGATCGTCGGACCCAGAGCTTCATCCTGTCCGTCGTCGCGCACGTTCTGTTGATCCTGTTGCTGATCGTGCCGTTTTCTTCCCCTGAACTGATGCGGGAAGTACTGGGAGCAGGTGGCCCGGGCCCTGCTGGCGGGGGCGGTGGAGGCAATCGCGGGACGGGTGGGGCCAAGACGGAGCGCATCCAGTTCGTGAACGTCGCGCCTACGCCAGCGCCGGTAGCGCCGCCGATTATGCCCCCCATTAAGCCGCCCGAGATCAAGCCGCTCGTGCCGCCGCCTGTACCGGTGCCACCCACGCCATCCCCGCAGCCGCCCACCCCGGCCAAACCGTCTGCTGACGCGGGCGAGGTCAAATCCGCTGTCGTCGGCACTGGTGGAGGTGCCGGCACCGACGGAGGCGCCGGTGCCGGCCCTGGAAGCGGTGGTGGCGTTGGATCAGGTGCCGGAACGGGAAAGGGAAGTAGCGTTGGCCCCGGCACCGGTGGCGGTCCTGGTACCGTCTACCCGCCGGCCCCAACCGAGCTTTTCCTGCCTCCTATTCCTGTGCCATCAAAAGCGCGTGGAACGATCGTGGTGATATTCGATGTCGATTCGACGGGGAAAGTGCTCGACCTTCAGTTCCCGCCGACCAAAGATGGTTCGTACAATCGCAAGTTGCGGGATGCGCTAGCCGCAATCCGTTTTCGACCAGCTGTGAACGCCTCGGGTGTTCCAGTGCGCGCCAAAGCCGAGATCACGTACTCGCTTTAGGCGACGCCGCCGCACTGCGGCCAATGCCTTCCGTGTGTTTTGCGTCGAGGCTGCTCTGGCTCTGTATTGCGCGCGCCAGTAGCTTGCCCGTGTTCTGCGCCGGGCAGTCCCGTTACATCGCCCACCATCGCAGCGACTCGCGCCACGCTCGCGCACTCCTGCCCGCGCGCCGGTGCGACCGGAGCAACTTTTTCGTTGACGCCGACACGACCCGCATCTAGTCCCTCGCGGGACTCGTCGCCGTCCTCATCGGCGTTTTCGCCTACCCCACCTGGCGAGTGTCCAGAACATGATTGCGTCTCAGTCACTGCTTCTCTCGATCATCCTTGGCGGGAGCATCTTTGCTCTCATCTTCGCGGTATTCCTCGCGCGCTGGGTTCTCGCACGCGATACCGGAACCCCGGCGATGCGAAAGATCTCCGATGCCATCCAGGTCGGCGCCGAGGCGTATCTGGCCCGACAGAACAAGACGATCGCGATGCTGGCGGTACTTGTCGCTGCAGTGCTTGGAGTCGGCTACGGTCTGCTGCGTTCGCACAATCCGACCGACCCCGTCGACGATCCGAAAGTGTTCGCAATGTTCATCGTGTTGTCGTTCCTGCTCGGTGCGCTCTCGTCAGGCATCGCTGGCTACGGCGGCATGTGGGTTTCCATTCGCACCAACATTCGTGTCGCTGCAGCCGCGATGACGTCGTTGAACGCTGCCCTTCAAACGGCACTGCGTGGCGGTGCGGTGTCGGGCTTGTTCACCGTCTCGATGTCGCTGCTCGGTGTCGGCGGCCTGTTTGCGTTGATCTCCGCGCTGATCCCGGCCGGCATGGATCCGAACGTCTGGGCAACCAAAATTCCGTTCCTGATCCTTGGCTACGGATTTGGTGCATCGTTCGTCGCCCTGTTCGCTCAGCTTGGCGGAGGCATCTACACGAAAGCCGCTGATGTCGGCGCAGATCTTGTCGGAAAGGTTGAAGCCGGAATTCCCGAAGACGATCCGCGCAACCCTGCCGTTATCGCCGACCTTGTCGGTGACAACGTTGGTGACTGCGCCGGTCGTGGTGCGGACCTGTTCGAGTCGACCGCAGCCGAAAACATCGGCGCAATGATTCTAGGCGTCTTGCTCTTCAAGTCGTTCGGCGTCGCGGGTATTCTCTTTCCGCTGGTGATTGGCGCTCTGGGACTGGTCTGCTCAATCATCGGCGTGATGAGTGTGAGCACGACGGAAGATGCAGACCCCATGAAGGCGCTCAACCGTGGCTACTACATCACGGCCGCATTGGTCAGCGTCGCGATATTTTTTGCCTGCAAGTGGCTGCTGGTCACGCCCGACGCTCCGAACGCGTGGCTTCACTACTTCGGCTGCGCAATGATTGGTGTGGTCACATCGATCGCATTCGTGTTCATCACGCAGTATTACACCGAATATCGCTATCGCCCGGTGCTCTCGATCGCCGAAGCATCGCAGACCGGCCCCGCGACGAACATCATCATGGGTCTTGCAGTCGGCATGGAGTCGACGGTATTGCCAGTGTTCACGATCGCGATCGCGCTTGTCGGCAGCTTTATGCTGGGCCGCAGCAGTGGCATCATGATCGATGGTGAGGCCGCTGGTGGGCTGTTTGGTACCGCAGTCGCCACGATGGGCATGCTCGGTACCGCGGGATACATCCTCGCGATGGATGTGTTCGGACCGATCACGGACAACGCCGGTGGCATCGTCGAAATGTCGAAACAACCGGAAGCGATTCGCACCAAGACGGACAAGCTCGACGCGGTTGGCAACACCACCAAAGCCCTGACCAAGGGCTACGCGATCGGTTCTGCAGCCCTCGCGGCGTTCCTGCTTTTCTCGGCGTATCTCGACGAGGTGAAGAACTACACCGGGAAGCCGCTGCACGTGGACCTCAGCAAGCCGCAAGTATTCGTGAGCGCGCTGATTGGCGGCATGCTCGTGTTTTGGTTCTCATCGCTTGCGATGACGGCCGTCAGCAAGGCTGCGCAGAGCGTCATCACTGAAGTGCGTCGTCAGTTCAAGGAACGCCCGGGCATCATGGAAGGCACTGAAGAGCCGGATTATGCAGCGTGCGTCGACATCGTGACGGTGGGGGCGCTCAAAGCGATGGTGCTCCCTGGTTTCCTCGTGCTCGCGTTTCCGATCGGTGTCGGTCTCATCTTCAAGCAGCTGAGTGGCCCAGGCGAGTTCCTTGGCGCGGAAGCGGTCGCCGGCTTCCTGATGATCGCCACTGTTGTTGGTGTTCTCATGGCTGGCTTCCTGAACAACGGCGGCGGTGCGTGGGACAACGCCAAGAAGTACATCGAGACTGGTGTGTACGGCGGCAAGAAGTCCGACGCACACAAGGCCGCAGTGGTCGGTGACACCGTCGGCGATCCGTTCAAGGACACCGCGGGTCCCTCGCTGCACGTGTTGATCAAGTTGCTGTCAACGATCACGTTGGTGTTGGCACCGCTGTTCATCTGACCGGAACAACGATGGCCAACTCGCAGGCGACCACGGCTCCCGCCCGTCGCGGCTTTCTCGGTATCGGTTTTTCGCAGTGGATCGTGATCTCGATGGTGATTGGCATTCTGATCGGATGGCAAGCGCCCGAGTTTTCGCAAAATCTGAAACCGTTTGCCAACATTTTCCTGCGGATGATCAAGTCATTGATCGTTCCGCTGCTTTTCAGCACACTCGTTGTTGGGATTGCCGGACACGGCGACGATATGAAGAAGGTCGGGAAGCTCGCGCTTCGTTCGATCATCTACTTCGAGATCGTCACGACGGCGGCTTTGGCGATCGGCCTCGTCGCGGTGAATCTGGTAAAGCCCGGCGTCGGTGTGCAACTCGCCGCCACTGGGGGTGATGAGTTCAAGGCTCTTGCCACGAAGACGCCGACGTTCAGTTCGGTGCTGGAACACACGGTGCCGCAAAGCTTTTTCGAGGCGGCGGCCAACAACGAAGTGCTGCAGATCGTGTTCTTCGCGATCATCTTTGCCGTCGCTCTCGCACGTGTCGAAGGGAAGTCGAAAGTGGTGATGCTCGACTGGTTGCAATCGTTGAGCGACGTGATGTTTAAGTTCGTTGGCATCGTCATGGCGTACGCGCCAATTGGTATTGGTGCGGCGATCGGTGTCACAGTCGGCAAGAGCGGACTCGGTGTGATGCTCAACCTCGCCAAATTGGTTGGGACGCTCTACGTGTCGCTGATCATCTTTGTCGTTGCGGTACTGATTCCAGTCGCCCTCCTGATGCGCATTCCACTCGGCCGATTCTGGCGCGCGGTGCGCGAACCTTGGTTGATTGCGTTCACGACCGCGTCGAGCGAGGCCGCATTCCCGCAGGCAATGCAGGCGATGGAGAAGTTTGGCGTACCGCGGCGCATTGTGTCCTTTGTGCTACCGACCGGGTATTCGTTCAATCTCGACGGCTCGACGCTCTATCTCGCCATCGCCTCGGTGTTCGTCGCGCAGGCGGCAGGGATCGACATGCCGCTCAGTCAGCAACTGCTGATGATGCTGACGTTGATGTTGACCTCGAAAGGCGTCGCCGCCGTACCACGCGCGTCACTCGTGATTTTGTCCGGAGCCCTCGCGCAGTTCGGTCTGCCCCTCGAAGGCATTGCCGTCATTCTCGGTGTCGACGCCATCATGGACATGGCGCGCACATCGGTCAATCTGCTCGGCAACTGTCTCGCGACCGCTGTGATGGCGCGATGGGAAGGAGTGCTCGATACGTCTCAACCCGAGGGGGCCGTCGTCGCGGCCTGAGTGAGATAGACGCATGGAAATCATTCAAGCGTCCGTTCCGTTGTTCTTTCTTTTGATTGCGGTCGAGCTGCTTTTCACGCGGCTCGGCCGTCGTCCGTTCTATCGTCTCAATGATTCCATATCCGACCTCTCGGCGGGCACGCTGAGCCAGATTGCCGGGATCTTCACGAAGCTCATTCTCGTCGCTGCTTTCAATTGGACGTCCACGCATCTGAGCGTGCGACTACTCTCGCCGCAGCTTGCGTGGCCAGATGGCGTCATGATCGGACACAGCGCAACAGGTTGGACGTTTCATCCGATGGCGATGGTCGGTTGGAGTGCCGCGTTCCTCGCTGTCGATTTCGCGTACTACTGGTTTCATCGAATGTCGCACGAAGTGAACCTGTTTTGGGCAGGGCACATCGTTCATCACTCGAGTGAGGAATACAATCTTTCGGTCGCGCTGAGGCAGAGCGCACTCGGTGGCGTGCTCAGTTGGATTTTTTACGTGCCGCTCGCCGCACTCGGCATGTCTGTCCAGCAGTTCGCTGTCTGCTACGCACTCAATCTGATCTATCAATTCTGGATTCATACGCGCGCCGTCGAACGATTGCCTGCGTGGGCCGAGGCCGTGCTCAATACACCTTCGCACCACCGCGTGCATCATGGTGTGAACCCGCAGTATCAGGACCGCAACTACGCCGGTGTGTTGATTGTATGGGATCGGTGGTTCGGCACGTTCACACCGGAAGTACAGGAACCGGTGTACGGTCTCACGTCTCCGTTGCGGAGCTGGAATCCGATCTGGTCGCAGCTGCACCACTACGTCGCGATCGTGCGCAGCGTAGTGCGCGCCGACAATTGGAGCGATCGGCGGCACGTGGTGTTCGGGGCACCTGCCTGGAGACCGCTGTCATGGGGCGGGCCAGTGGCACTGCCAACCGTCGACGCGAAGTCGTTCCGGAAATTCGATCCGCCCGTAGCGCCACTCTTGGCGCGGTATGCAGTCGTTCACTTTGCGCTCACAATTCCAGCCGCGCTCTGGGTGCTGTCGACCGCATCGACACTGGCCGTCTGGCCGTTGACCGCTGCAAGCTTTTACGTCGCGCTCTCGCTCACGAATGTCGGCGGAATTCTCGAAGGACGCCGCTGGGCGTTTGCATCCGAGCAGGCGCGACTGGGTGCTCTCGGCGCTGCTGCAGCCGTGATGCTCACCCAGGGCGTGATACCACTCTGGAGTGCAACATCAGCGCTGGTGATATGTGTAGCCAGTGCGCTCACACTCTGGTCGCATCGCCATGCGTTTATCGTATCGAGTGATGAACGCATGGATGTGGAGCACCGAGCAACGCTAGACTTCGACGCCCAATAAGCGCCGCGCTCGGCGCACGGCACCACGCGCCGCATCTACTTCGTCTGCGCGAACGGTTGCACCTGGCACGGCGCTCTTGAGACGCTGTTCCAGGCGTTTGCGGACCAGCGAACCCTTGGCCATCATGCCGCCCGCCAGTGCGACAGGTATCGCCGCGCGTTCGTCCATGAAGCAACGCCGGGCCAGCGTGCGCACGTGAAGCGATAGCTCCTCGACGCAGAGGCTGATCAGCGCGTTCGAACGCAGATCGCCTGTCGACGCGACTTGCATGATGACCGGAACGAGGGTCGCAAGCTTTCCTGGCGTCGCTTCTGCGGCCCACGGAATCAGCTCTTCAAGCGATTCGAGCTCGAGCGCGGTGAGCACCGCACCAGTCAGCGCAGTCTCCGGTTCACGTCCGTCTTGCGCCGCAGTGATGACGCTCAAGGCACGACGACCGAGCCAGCCAGCGCTTCCCTCGTCGCCCACCCACGG
>JAYUWD010000157.1:0-1907 GCA_043753735.1 Gemmatimonadaceae bacterium | reverse complement strand
CAGCATAGCGGTCGACCGCCCAGAGCAAAACGCCCATGATCGCAAGAGTGCAGGCGATCAGCAGCGGGGACCGAAACGTCGACTCGGCGTACTCGTTCAACAGCTTCCCGGCGATTCCGCCCGGAATCGTTGCCACGATCAGGTAGATGAGACGACGATCGTGTACGTCCTGGATTTTGCGCGTACTGACAATGCGCATTGCGCTTTTCGTGAGCTCGATCCACTCGGCGCGGAAGTACCACACCAGGGCGACAAGCGTACCAGAATGCAGTGCCACATCGAACGCGAGACCCGGGTCCTTCCATCCGAAAAAGAAGGGAGCCAGCGTCAGATGCGCAGAGCTGGACACCGGAAGAAATTCGGCAAGACCTTGGATGATGCCGAGTACAATGGCCTGAAAGACGGTCACTTGGCGGGGAGGGCGGAAAGTGTGTGTTCGTACAGTGCTTCATACTGAGCGACAATCGCATCGCGGGAAAAGCGTCGCCGCGCATCGGCGGCCGCGGCGGCGCTCATCGACTGCCAGCGTGATGGATCGGACAGGATGTCGATTGCCGATGCTGCTGCACCGGCCACGTCGCCGACGGCATGCAACCGGCCGGTGACCCCATTTTCCACGACTTCCGGCAATCCGCCCGCGTCATAGCCAACGACCGGAACGCCGCTCGCCAACGCTTCCAGGGCGCTCAAACCAAAAGACTCCTTGTCGCTCATGAGCAGGAAGAGATGTGCACCCGCCAACAGGGGCGCGATCGCGTCGATCTTGCCAAGGAACAGAACGCTGTCGTTGACGCCAAGTTCGCGCGCTTCGTCTTCCGCCTCGACGCGTTCCGGGCCATCACCGACCATCACCAGGATGGACGGAATCTGCGCGTTCACGCGCGCGTACACCTTCACAACATCGCGCACGCGTTTCACCGGGCGAAAATTCGAGATGTGCATGATCACCTTCCGCCCGCGGACCACGTCGGCCGGGATGGGAAATTGGTGTGATGCCCGATTGAATGTGGCCGGATCGATGAAATTGTGGATGACCTGCACATTGCAGCCGACGCAACCGAAGGCGCGGTACGTCTCATCGCGCAGGTACTCCGAGACCGCGCTGACCGCATCGGACTTCTCGATCGAGAAGCGTGTGATCGTGTAGAACGAACGCTCCTGACCAACGATGGTGATATCGGTTCCGTGCAGCGTTGTCACCACCTTCACATCGCTCTGCCCTTCGCGCAGCATCTCGCGCGCAATCCACGCGCTCGTGGCGTGAGGAATGGCGTAGTGACAGTGCAGAATGTCGAGCTGATGATCGCGCACGACTTCGTGCATCCGAACGGCCAGCGCGAGGTCGTAAGGCGGGTACTCAAACAGTGGATACCGACCGACATCGACTTCGTGGAACCAGACGCGCGGCAAGAAGCTCGGCAGACGAAACGGCTGCTGATACGTGATGAAATGCACCTCGTGCCCACGTTCGGCGAGCGCGATACCGAGTTCGGTCGCAACGGCTCCCGAGCCACCGTAGGTTGGATAACAGGTGATGCCGATCTTCACAGCGCCTCCGTACTGCTGGCGTCCCACCACGCAAGCGCGCGGTTCAGCGCGTCGGGCGCGTTCGGGTTCAGCTGTGTCACGGTTCCGTCCTGCAATTGATGTCGACACCACGTGCGCTGTCGTTTCGCATACTGTCGCGTTTCAATGATCACCCGTTCGATCACAGCGTCACGAGTCATGGAGCCTTCCAGCCCGGCGCGGATGGTGCCATAACCGCTGGCGTTCCACGCGGGCGCATCAGGTGGGATGGTGCGCATCAGTTGGGCAACTTCGTCGAACCAACCGGCGTCGATCATTGTGTGCACTCGAGCATGAATGCGTTCGGCCAGCATTGGTCCGGGATCGACGACAAGATAGTG
>JAYUWD010000156.1:0-1910 GCA_043753735.1 Gemmatimonadaceae bacterium | reverse complement strand
GCCGCATAACGCGCGCGTTCCCAAAAGCTGGCTCGAACTGCGCGGCATCACGCGCAACAATCTTCACGAGCTCGACGTCAAGTTTCCCCTCGGCGTGCTGACGACAGTGACGGGCGTCTCGGGCTCTGGAAAATCAAGCCTCGTGAGTCAGGCGCTCGTGCAGCTGGTTGGTGCCGCGCTCGGCCACGAAACCATTCCGGAGATTGGGGGTGATGACGCACTCGATCACGCCGCCGTTGTACCCACTCGTGGACGCATTGTCAGCGGGTTGGAGCACATCACGCGACTTGTATGCGTCGATCAAAAACCCATCGGGCGCACGCCCCGATCAAACCTTGCAACGTATGTCGGTTTCTTCGACACTATTCGCCAACTCTTTGCTGCAACAAAGACCGCGCGGGCTCGCCGATATGATGCGGGGCGATTCTCATTCAACGTCGCCAAAGGGCGCTGCGAGCGGTGCGCTGGTGAGGGTTTTGTATTCGTCGAGCTGCTGTTCCTCCCTGGCGTGTATGCCCCGTGCCCGGTCTGTCACGGCGCACGCTACAATGCAAAAACCCTGGAAATCCGGTACAACGAAAGCACGATTGCCGACGTGCTTGGCATGACCGTGAACGAAGCACACGCTTTTTTTGCTGACCAGCAATCGATCACACGCTCACTTGATGTCCTGAGGCAGGTGGGGCTGGGCTATATCAGGCTGGGTCAACCCGCTACCGAACTTTCAGGCGGCGAAGCGCAGCGCATCAAACTCGCGACCGAACTGCAACGTGTCTCGCGCGGCAAGACCCTGTACGTTCTCGACGAGCCAACTACAGGGTTGCACCCGTCCGATGTCGAGCGGCTCATGCAACAGCTCAACGCCCTTGTCGACACCGGCAACAGCGTAATCGTGGTAGAGCACGATATTCGAATGATCGCCAGCAGCGATCACGTCATTGATATCGGCCCGGGAGCGGGCGAGGCCGGCGGAAGCGTCGTCAGTTACGGTTCACCGGCACACGTGGCCGCGAGTTCAGTGAGTCGGACGGCTCCGTATCTGCTACGCTTCCTCACCGACTCGGTCGGAAGCTGACCCGCGGCCGTGACTCAGCGCCGCAACGACGCCAGGCCATGCGGCCGACATGCCAATTCCGGCGATGAACTCCTGAAATTCACGCAGCATCGTGTCCCGCTCATTTTCGCGTGCGCGAAATCTTTCACGCGGGACATGCGCTATGCGCTTTCGTGACGCGACGGCGCCGTTTCTGTCTTCACTCGCCCCGCGACGAAGTGACTGCTGTGAGCGTCCCATATCGTCTACCTGACGGAGACGGCGCGATCAGCTACCGCAATGGCGTCGATGTGCACCGCCAGAGCGAGCTCAGTGAGAAACTCATCGGCCTGCTCCTCGTCATTGAGCGCTTGCCCGAGTAATTCAGCTTGACTGTCGTGGCGCAGCAGCTGCGCGTACGTCCGCAGCGTACCATAGCCGAAACTTTCGTAGTGCTCCACATGCTGGGCGGTGGGGATCAGCCCGGCGTCCATGACGTCAGGTTGCGCAGAGTGTGCGAGTACGTCCGATCCTTCGGCGCGCGGCGCTTCCGTGGCTTTGGAATGCCTTCCGTTGGGACTGATCGACAGCTCCTCGCAAATGCGCTCCAGGCGGGCAACGAGATTCTTGCTCTGCTCGAGATGCGCCGTGAATGCATCCTTGGGTTCGCTGCTTGTCGTCCCTTTCTGCAGCTTTGGAAGCGCCTTCACGATCTGGAGTTCGGCGCTGTAGATATCGCGCAATCCTTCGATGTACAGTGCCTGCAATGAGTCGAGTTGCATACGTTGCTCCTGCTGGATGAATCTGGGAGTAGCGGCAGGTATTCGAGCAAGTTCATCGAAACTCCTCCGCTCATCTGCGGGCGCAGATTCTGTCG
>JAYUWD010000155.1:0-6036 GCA_043753735.1 Gemmatimonadaceae bacterium | reverse complement strand
CATCGCGGAGACCGCGTGGCAAGATGAGATGGAATGGAGTGAGGCATGAGTGAGTCCAACATGTGTGCAACGCCGCCGCGGCGCTTGTCGAGTCTCTTGTCTTTAGAGGTCAACGATGTCCGATATGCATCAGTATCCCCAGGATCAGCATCAACCAACGAGTCAGTTTCAGCAGCCCTTGAGGAAACGGTCGCGGCGCATGCGGGTGGGCACCGGTGCCGTTGTCGGAATGGCGTTGGCTGTCTTGGGCGCTGCCGCTGCTTGCGGGAGCAGCGATGCCGCATCGGCGACGGCTCCCACCACAGGCTCGGTTGCCGCCGACGCGCCGGCCATGTACGCGCTCTTTGGCAGTGGCGTGCAGATCACGGTGGAGGGGACGAACGTGGTGATTCGTGCGAATGGTGTGCCGGACCACAAAAGCCCGTATTTCGAACCTGCCAACGCCAAATACGAGGGATACAACGGCATCAACGCGGCGTTCGCCATCAACCCGAATCGCATCGTCGCACAGACCAATGTCTACCGTATTCCCATCACGCCCATTCGTCAGACCACGCCGAGTGCAACGCCGCTTGGACCAATCGGAGTGAGTGTGAATGGCGTGCCGATTTTCAATCAATACGCTGGGCCGAATCAGCCGCTCACTGGCGAGATCAACTCCTTCGATCAGTACGCCGGCCATCCGGCCCCGGGCGGCGCCTACCACTATCACGTCGAACCGACGTACCTGACGCGCGTGTCACGTGACGCACTGGTGGGCGTGTTGCTTGACGGATATCCGGTGTACGGCCCGATGGAAAACGGGAAACTGCTCACTTCCGCCGATCTCGATGCTGCACACGGCCACACGACGGCTACGAAGCAATATCCGAATGGCATCTACCACTACCACACCACCGGCGACGCGCCGTACATCAACGGCAGCGGCTTTGCAGGTGTGCCGGGCACGGTGACGCGATGATCGTGAGGCGCCGGCCGTTACATAACGCACGCGTATTGTCGCGTGCCCGGATGCTGTCGGCGATCGGCGTGTTGACGATCGGTGTGTTGCTGACGGCCGCGACGCGCGCGTATGTGAGGCGCGATGTGACCGTCATGGAGAAAGTTCACGCGAATGGGGTGCGTGCGGAGCGCCGCGAGTATCGCCGAGGACTTGAGCACGGAGTGCATCGTGGTTGGCATGAAAACGGTGCGCCGCGATTCGTCTTTCACTACATCAACGGCATTGCCGAAGGGGTGCAGGAGGAGTGGTATTCCGATGGCAGGCGCTACACTCGTTTCGAGTACGTGGCCGGACACGAACAAGGGCGGCAGCAGATGTGGACCGATGCCGGGGTGCTGCGGGCCAATTACGTGGTCGAGGAGGGTCGGCGGTATGGTCTGATGGGCACGAGCGGGTGCAAAGGCACCACGCATGAGGATCGTGTCTCAGATCGCGCGGGAGATCGTGTAGACGACCAGGTGCAGAGGGTTGCCGAGTGGACTCGATGACCAGTCGTGGCGCTGTTGCGCGAGTGATCATGTTTGCGATCGGCGGTGCGATCGCAGCAGTCAGCGTTGCGTCGTGCAATGGTGTGCCGAGTACGGTGACACACACCGGGCTGCCATATTATCGGACAAAGGAGCTGACGCCGGAGTGGGTTTCAGTAAAGGCCGCTGCCAGCGCGACGATGCATCGGGTGCCGACGTTCGCGTTTACGAATCATCGCGGGGAGCAGGTTACGAATCGTGTGCTCGCCGGCCGCGTGACGCTGGTACACTTTTTCTATGCGAGCTGCGGTCGCGTTTGTCCGCGTGCGGTCGGCAGCATACAGCGGCTGTTGCAAAGCGTGCCGACGGACACCGGCTTTCAAGTGTTGTCGTATACCGTGCAGCCGGAACGTGATTCCGTGGCAGCGCTGGCGGTGTACGCCAGGTATCACGAGATCGCCGATGCACGGTGGCAATTGCTGACCGGCGCGTGGACCGAGATCGAAGCGTTGGCAACGCGCGGGTATTTCGTGAACCTGCGCGATGGCGCGAGTTATGGAACGGACGATCTTGCGCACACGGAAACATTGGTGCTGGTAGACCAGGAGGCACGAATTCGGGGCGTGTACAACGCGACGTTGGCGTTGGATATGGAGCAGATTGCGCGCGATGTGCAGCTGCTGGAGCGTGAGCGAGCCGCTCACTAGCATCGCTCAGAAACCCATGTACGCCCGCACCCGCGGTTCAATGCGTTCCGGTGTCCAGGGCGGCGACCAGATCAGGTTCATGACCACATCGCTCACGCCGGGAATCGTGCGCAGCTGTTGTTCGGCTTCACCCATGATTTCGGGGCCTGACGGGCAGCCGGGCGACGTGAGACTCATGTCGACGCGAACGACCGATCCATCGACGGTGATGTCGTAGATCAGGCCAAGGTCGACGATGTTGAGGTTGAGTTCAGGGTCTTTGACCCGACGCAACACGAGCTTGGCCTGATCGGCGGAGATCGTGCCGTCAGCAGCGGCGGGAGCGTCGCTGTCGGTGGTGGCCCCATCTGCCTGTGCGTCCGCCGTCGAGTTGTCATCGGACGGAGCGGCTTCCGGCATCTCGCCCGTATGCGTGGGGGCGGCGGGGCGGGAAGGTTCCGGCGTCGGGTTCTCGGTCGAGCTTACATCATCGGTCGTGGGTTTTTCCATAACCGGAAGATAGCGCAAGGCCAAAACGTCAGCGGCGCTTCGTTGTCGACTTCGACTTCGAGGGGATGGATTTCCTCATGGCCCCGCGGCTGGACGACTTGGCCGACAGTTTGCCTGACGACTTGGCCGACCCCTTGCTCGCCGACTTGGTCGACTTGGAGGCCGACGCCTTGGAGCTTGAGCGCTTCGACGACTTGGAGCCACTTGCCTTGACCGACTTGCCGGACCCGCGCTTGACAGCCGCGGCCCGACGACGCGCCGAGGCGCTCCGGGCGCGGGTTGAGCGCAAAGGGCGATTCCAATCTTCGGCCTTGTCGGCGCGGAAGCTGGCCGGCATCGCGAGCACGCCCGTGGGGTCGTCCATCACGGCCAGCACTGCGGCGTCGGCGAGGTCGTTGCGTACGTCCGCGATCACTTTGGACGGGCGCCTGGCCCGTGCGGCATGCACGCGGTTGGTGAGTAGAATGACGAACATGTGCCGATCGGGATCGATCCAGAGCGACGTGCCGGTGAAACCGGTGTGTCCGTAGGCGCGCTCGGACAGATACTGACCGCAGCCCGCGCCACCGGCGCAGGTGTCCCAGCCCAGTGCGCGGTGACCGGCAGCCCGCTTGGTGAAGAGCGTCACCGTGCTGTCCGCGACGATGCGGACGCCATTGTAAACGCCACCGTCCAGGAGCATCTGGGCGAAGACGGAAAGGTCGGACGCGGTGCTGAAAAGTCCTGCGTGTCCGGCAACGCCACCCAGCGCCCAGGCATTTTCGTCGTGCACTTCACCGCGAAGCGGGTAGCCTCGAGGCGGTGCGATTTCGGTAGGGGCGGTGCGTGCCTTGTCGGGATCGTCGAGCCGGTAGTGCGTGTCCGACATGCCAAGCTTTTCGAAGACTTCGCGACGGAGAAAGACGTCGAGCGTGGCGCCGGATGCGGCTTCGGCGACGAAACCCAGCAGGTCGGCGCCCAGGTCCGAGTATTCGTAACAGACGCCCGGGGCGCACTGGATCGGGGCGTTGAGCACCGCTTCCCGAGCTTCGGCCGGTGTCGACGCGATGCGCCACAGCTCGCGTCCGGCGGGGAGACCGGCGCGGTGGGTGAGCAGGTGGCGGACCGTGACCTGATCCTTCAGGCCACCTGTGAACGACGGCAGATATCGCGAGACCGGGGCATCGAGATTGATCTTGCCCTGATCGAAGAGCACCATGATCGCCGTCGTGGTGCCAATGACCTTGGTCAGCGATGCGAGGTCGTAGATGCTGTTGGTGGCAGAGACGCTCTGCTTGCCCGACCAGTCGAGGGCCCCGAAGCCGCGCGACCAGACGTTGAAGCCTTTGCGTCCGACCACCACGGCCGCGCCGGGATAGCCGCCTGCATCGAGACCGCGCTGAACGACGCGATCGATCGTGTGAAGGCGTTCGGCGGACATGCCAACCGTGGACGGCGCTCCGGACGGGAGACCGATTCCAGGAATGGTGAGGAGCGCAAGGGCGAAAGCGGCGACGAGTAACAGAGTCGGTCGACCTGCGTAAGGAAGGCGGAATGTGCCGGCACCGGGCTCTTGAGCATTTAAGACCGGAGCGTGCGCCCGTCAAGTTTGCCCAACATCACAGATCCCATCATCGGGCTGTCGGTGCCACCTTATCCACGAGCATGAACAGTCATGTACCCCACGATCGTGCCGATGGAAGGCAACCCTTCGCCGGGGATCTGGTGACAGATTGCACAGAACTCATGGAGACTGACGCCGCCATCGTCCGACGGGCGATCGAGGGGGACGAGCGAGCCATGCGGCTGCTGTGGAATCAGCATTCGCCGCATGTGGACGCCGTCGTCCGCCGACTCGCCGGAGATCCCGACCTTGCCCAGGACATTGCGCAGGAGGTCTGGATCCAGATTTTCCGTGCGCTCCCGTCGTGGCGGGGTGACGCGAAGTTTAGCACGTGGGTTCACCGCGTGGCGATCAATCGGGCGCTGAATGCGTTGCGCCGCGTGAAGCGCTTGGCGGCGGCAGAGACGGGAATCGAGGAAGATTCCGCGTTCGTGGAGCAGGATGGAGAGAGGAACATGCTGGCTGCGACAATCAGCGACGCGGCACGGCGGCTTTCACCGGGCGCGCGAACCGTTTTTCTGTTGCACGACGTCGAAGGCTACACCCACGAAGAAATCGCGAACGAGTTGGGTATCACTGCTGGTGGTTCCAAGTCGCAACTGTTCAAGGCGCGTGCGAAGCTACGCCGGCTCCTCGCACCCCTCGTAGACGTCCCGGACACCGGCCTGAGTGAACGCAGCCATGCAGCACCTCGATACTGAACGAATCGCCGCCTTCGATCACGCGTCGCCCACCGCGGACGAACTTGCGCACCTAAATACGTGCCCGATCTGTCGGGCCGAACGTGATGCCTTCGCGGCGTTGGCGCGGTTGGCTGCGCAGGACGGCTACGCGATGGCTTCGAGTCAAGCGCCGCGACTTAGCGACTGGGAGTCGCTATCGGTCGTGTTGCGCGCCGAAGGGATGCTGACGTCGGCGTCCGATCATGGCGTGCCGGAAACGCCGTTGGTCGTGCGCGCGCTCGATGGTTCGACCGAGCGGATCGAGCGCACCGTCAGGGCCGGCCGTTCTGCGCTGACGCCGTCGATCGGCCGACCGACGGCGGGGATGCCGATGTGGATGCGCAGTGTCGCGGCTTTGGCATTGCTGGCCGGGGGAATGGCTGGTGGCCGCATGTCGGCCAACACAACGCTCAACCCTTTTGCCGCCGCGGCGTCAGCTACCAGCAGCGGCATTGCCAGTAGCACGACGTTTCGTTCGACGTCGTTGGGTGGCGCGGACACGTTCGGGTCGGTGGAACAGGCGACCGCCGTGTTGAGCAAGGCGCAGAGCGAGTATGAGCGTGCGTCGCTCTGGCTCGCCGCGAATGACACGACGGTGCATGCGTCGGATGTGTATCGCGCGCGTCTCGCCGCGCTGGACCAGATGATGGCGGCATCCCGGGCCGCCCTGCGGGAAGCCCCGCAGGACCCGGTGTTGAACAACTACTATCTCGCCGCGTCTACAGCGCGGGAAACCGCATTGCAGCAGTTGAGCAGTGCGCTTCCTGTCGACAAGACGATCGAAGGATACTGACGGATCCATGAAGGAGCTGATGAACAAGCGGATGCGCGCCCTGATCGAGCACACAGCCATTCGGATATGCGCTGCCGTGGGTATTGCCGGCCTGCTGGTGCTTTGCGCGCCTCCGCGGCTGCAGGCGCAACAGACATCCGTGTCGCGCCCGCCGACAGCGCGCACGCGTACGGTGACCGTCTCAACCGGCGGCCGTTGTTCGGAGCTGACGTCGTCCCCGACGATGCTGTTGCAGGCACCGGAAGGGCGCGC
>JAYUWD010000154.1:0-6058 GCA_043753735.1 Gemmatimonadaceae bacterium | reverse complement strand
CCGGCACAGCCTCTGCGGGAATGAACAGCCCCTTTGGATTCATGGTCGCCAGCTCTGACGCCTTGGGTACGAGCTTGTCGATGTCACCGGCGATCGTGCGCATCAATTTCACAGGGGACGCCATCAGCACGACGCTTTCCAGCTGTGCACCGTGAGAAAACGGCTGCAGGTGATGCAATGGCTCGTTCACCGCACCATGCAACGCTTCGTACGTGTGAAAGCATCCGAGACTGTGTGCAATGATGCTGACGCGCGCGTCACGGGGATCGAGCCCTTTCGGCAGCATCGACTCGATGCAATCACTCATGATCCGATCGAGTTGCGCCATGTACGCTTCGCGGATCGCCAATCGCGTATCCTGATGCAAAACAGGCCATAAAACGTCGCCGCAATATTCGGCAAGCGTCTCGGATAGACCGGGGTTGTTGTAGCGCTTGGCGATCGCTCGGCCCAGCGTGTCGATGGCCGCGCTGAGATTCAGCTTTCTCGCGGCCCAGTCATTGATGAAGTCGTAGTTGAGCGTGTAAATCGCGATATCGGCAGCGCTCCCGCCGAGTGCAGCTTCAAGCTCCACACGCGGAAACGCTGCATCACCGTTGCCACTCGCGTTGCCGATCCCGTGGACAAGCAGAACGGCGCGATCAGACGGCCAATTCAGGGACTGCGGGACAAACGCCATTTGCGGTGCTCCGGTGCGAGGTCTCCGATTGTATCGCCATTTGCGAAAATCTGCGCGGATTCCTGCCACCTGAAACGATCCGGTGGCGGACTTGTGCGTCAGCGGTTCCCGAACTCCTTCGGCGGTACCTTCTTCAGAAACTTGAACACCGCTTCGATCTCGTCGTCAGTCATCTGACGCGTCGCCTTGACGGGCATCATCGAGTCGACGACGCTGCCGTCGGGTCGTTTCCCTTCACGTAGTATGGTCCTGAAGTTTTCGAGCGAGTAGCGTCCGATGCCAGCTGGCGTGATGTTCGCCGCGGGCTTCCAGTCGGGCGGGCCGCCTGGAATCGGGCCGCCGGAGTATGTCGCGCCATGACAACCGGCACAGCCGTTTTGGGCGATGTACATCCCTGTTTCGGCAGAGTTGCCCAGCGGCGCGGTCTTGAGATGTGGCGCGTCGTGCGCAATCACCGCCGCTGGCATCGGATTCACCTTCCCCGCAATCCACATCGCACGAAGCACCGGACCGATCGTTGAGGGTGCGTGTGTGCGATTCACCGACGGACGGCTGCGGATGTAGGCGATGAGCGCCGCGACGTCGTTGTCAGCAAGGTGATTGTATTCAGATGACGGCATCACAAGCAGACTGCGCCCATCCTTCGCAATGCCGTGACGGATCGCGCGTTCCAGCGCACCGTCGTCGTACTCGGCGAGCACGCCGCCACTACCCGTGGTGAGATTGGTTGCTTCGATGTGCCCCACTGGTGGCGCATCGATGACGATGCCGCCCCCAAAGTCAGAGCTGTGGCAGTCGACACATTTGGCCAGACTTTCGGCGACGTGTCGCCCGCGCGCCTGAAGGACCGAGTCGGCGGCCGCCGGTGATGGCGACTCTGGCGTGACGGTGTAGCGCGCAGAAAGCCTGTGTTCGGACATTCCATACACGGCGGCCGCCGCACCGGCACCAATGATCGTCACTCCAATCAGGAGCATCCCGATTCGTCGTAACCACTTCATCGCTCACCTCGGCCGTAGAATGTTGTAGCAAGTAGTAGGAGGGATTGTGCACTTCGGATTCGGCGCGTGAAAGTGGCGATGTGCATGCACGAGCGGAATCAGGCCGAGCGCCTTCACCCCGCCGTCGGCGAAACGAGCTTGAGCGGTAGCACCATGACGTAATCGTCGTCGACTCGTGTGCCGAAGTGGAACGCTGTCGTACCGACGATGCCAAAACCCATGCGTGTGTAGAAGGTCTGCGGGCGGGGTGCTTCCTGCCAAACCGAAAGCCAGATCGCATCGGCGCCCCACTGTTCTGCGCGTTCGATGCAGGCGCGCATCAGCGATTGAGCAACCCCCTTTCCATGCCAGGCGCTGTCGACGTAAAAGCGCTGGATCTCGAGCGGATGCTCCGCTTTTACCGAATGCGGAACTTCCAATGATGCCGACATGAGCGCGTAGCCGATCTGTTCGCCGGTCGAACTCTCTACCGCAAGCGCAAACACATTCTCGCCGTCGGAAAGTTGTTCGGCGAGACGCTCGGCATCGAACGACTTCACTAAATACGACTCAAGCTCCGGGCCGGCGTACTCCACCCCGTACGCTTGCACAAACAGACGGGCGGCCAAAGCCGATATCGGCACGGCATCGCCAGACGCGCAGCGGCGGATGGTGAACGGGGCGAGCAATGGCTCTGTCCCCCTCACCTCCTCCCCCCAATCCTCGCCAACGCAAACTCCACCGCCAGATCCGTCGTGCTCCAGAGCTGCACGTCTGCACCACTCCCGTATCGCTGCGGCACCAGCTGCCCGTTCACGAATCCGTAGCTCCAAAGTTCACTGTGAAAGCCCGATGCGATAACTGCGCTCCGCACCGAATCGATCGCCGAGCGCAATTCACGGACGTACGCTGCGTGTTCAGGGGCATTTGAACCGGTGGTGTCGTGTACGCGCTCCGCCAAGCCGATCAGAAACAGGTTTACCTCCCGCCCCCAGATCACGCGTGGACCATGGTACGGGTCCTTCACGAACGCGTTCCACACACTCGGTGGTGCGTAGGCGTCGTTCGCGACGGCAGGTCCGATACCGGCGATGTAGAGTCCCGCCGGATAGGGGCGCGTGAACAGGCGCACGTCACGCAACGTTTGCCTCATATCCGCCGCATCGCCGGTCACGAGTTGTCCCTCGTGATCGCCGAGGAAGAGTCGGGTGGCCGGATCGGTATTGGCAACCGCGATCGGTTTCGCAGCGGCGTCGAGGGCGATCGCGAGGAACGGCAGCGAGTCGCGCAGGCTGGCGTCGTTTGTAACGCGTGCGTTCCAAAACGTCCGCTCGTCGCCGGGCATGGCCGCGACGCGCGCGTCCACACCGGAACGCACCTCCGACGGCGAGAGTTGCACGAGGAAGTGTCGCGCCGCGCCGCGCCACGCCGTGATGGCAGACTTGAGTGCCGTGGCGTCACGCGACCAGCGCATGAACGCTTCGGTCGATGCAACCGTCGGCTCGTTTTTGGCGACCTGTTCGACGGAAAACCCAAGCGTCGTCAGCATGGGGAGGATGCGCGCGATCGATTCAAGCGCCTGCGGTGCCCAGATCGCGTTGACATCCATCGCGTACCGGCCACCTGCGTAGCCAACGCCGCTGTCACGCCAGCTCGACGACGCCCACGCCGGTGTGCCGCCCTGCGGCGTGCCGGGTTCCGTCGCATCGCGGGGCGCGAATGACACGAGATTCTCCGCCGTGGGTCGCGCCGAGTATGGCGCGGTCATCCGCGCGACCAGGGCGAGTTCACGCGTCAGGAGCGACAAGCGCGACACGCCACGACCGCCGTCGGCATTGAGAAATGCGCGCTTTTGCGCCGCACTGATCATGGTGTCGGTGATCCAGCGTGCAACGAGCACCGGCAGCTGAAATTCATCGTCGATCATGTGATAGTTCTCGCGCGTGCGTCGCGCGTTGCGCAGTACATCACCGGCGCGACGCAACAGCGCCTCCGCCGCGACGCGGTCGTTGCGCTGTTGAGCCCGGGTCACCGAATCGATGAGCGTTGCATACTCGCTGGCGGCTTCGCGAACTGCCTGACCGCCCATGGCTTCTTCGTGACTCACCTGGCCAGTCGGCGACAGCTTGCGCAGGGCAGCCGCGATTGCCGCCTCTGACATCGCGCCGCGCCAGATCGACCGCATCATCAGCGCGCTCACCAGCATGTCGCGTCCGAAATAGGTTGCATACGTCGGCAACCCCGCCATCAGCTTTTCGCGCGAGGAGAGCAATTCGACACCACGCACCTGGCGCTCGAGCCGACGTGCATGCACCCCCGCCGCGCTGGTGCTGTCTTTGGCCGCGGCGCGAGTGTCGGCGAGAAAGCGGAGAAACCCAGGGGTGAAGATTTCGGTGCGAGCCAGCGGCGTGAGGGGCCTGCCGGTCGTGGAAATCCGGACCGTGAAGTGAACCGCGTTGCCGTTCCGGGCGCGGAGGGTGAGCGAGTCACCGGCGCGCACCGCCAAGACCTGCCGCGGATCGACACGAAATTCCAGCTTCATGGTGTCGCGTCCATCCAGCGACGCCTGCAGGATCTCCGCCGACCACTGCGTCGGCCGGGACCGCACCGTCATGACCGTCGTCCGGCGCCGTTCGAGTGTGGCGACATCGGGCGCATTCAGCAACGCCAACTGACGACGCCGACTCTCCCCGTCCAGCTTGCCCAGCGCAGTAATCAACCGGTCGAGCTCGGCGAGCTTGTACGGAGGGCTGGCGAACGGTGCCGCCTGCCGCTTGTCGTACTGAAAGTCCCGCTCTATCCGCATGGACCCGAGGAGGAACCAGCCGAAGTGGACTATTGGAGCGTCGGCAACGAGAGGCTGGTCGAAGGTGCGGGTCCGGCTTTTTGAGCCTCCGGATACCGCAGCATCGCCTACGTCCCAACGGAGTGGTGCAACTCGTCCGCTGTCGGTACGCGCGGTGAAGCCCAGACTTTCGTCTTCGGCGTCGGCCCAGACGTGTACGACACGGGCGGCGCGCTCATCGATATACACTTGGAGTGTGTTGCCGGCCCCGTCTTTGTACACGCGAGTTTGATATCCCTGGTATGCAGCAGCTTCATCGACCCCTCGCTCAGGGAAAGACAAGACAGCTTTAGTGCGATTGGTCGGTACAACGACCTGAAGCAGTAATGCTAGGTTGGCGAGGATTTGCATAGAATGGGGTATGACATGGTGGGCGTTCTCCAGCGTTGAGGCGATGATTGGCAAACCGTTGGCATCACAGTTATCACTGTTATTCGTTATTGACATTAGTGACAGTTGTGCTACGATATGGTCGAGGTATATCAAGATGTAGTGTCCAATCGAACCGGGTCCTTCTACAATCGAAGGACCTCCTGCCATACCCGGTCGGGGAATCATGCGGTTACTCCCAGTCAAACTGCGCCTTCAGCGCGGTTGGCGCGAGTAGATTTGGTGGCCTTTAATCGGCACCGTCCGCCTGCTGACCCTGCCTGTTGCTGAATTGGAGTCGTGCCCTGTGCCCTTGGTGCTAGTGACGTTCGCCGACGATGTCCAACATCGCGCGGATCCGGCATCCACAGGTTCTGCCGCGACCCTCCCTGTGTTTCACGTAGTCCCCTCGGAGTCTTCCACCGCGATCCGCGCGGCGCGGCTCCGACTCTCCACGTCCCCCCACGGACGGGAGCGCAGCTCACCACCGAACCCCCCAACAGGCCGACGTATGAAATTTGTTCGTCTCCTCGGCACCCTCGCGGTCGCCCTGCTGTGGACGGCCCAAGCCCAAGCTCAGGGTTCTGGGACCATCTCCGGCAAAGTCATCGACTCCACTTCCCAGGCGCCCATCGCCAGCGCGGCCGTCGTCGTCGTCGGCACCACGCGTGGGACCCTTACGCGCGCGGATGGCGGATACACGCTGACCGGCGTACCCGCCGGCACCCCGACCGTTCGCATCACCCGCATCGGCTACGCAGCCGTGCAGCAACAGGTGCCGGTGTCTGCCGGCGGAACGGCGACGCTCAATGTCTCCCTCAAGCCGGTTGCCGCGTTCCTTTCCGAAGTGGTAACGGTCGGGTACGGCACGCAGCGTCGTGAAGCGATCACGGGCTCGGTCGCAACCGTCAAGGGCGCCGATGCCAACGTCGGTGTCATGCCAAACGTGAATGGCATGCTCGCCGGCCGCGTGGCGGGCGTGAATGTCACGCTCGACGGCGGTGAACCCGGGGCGGGCGCCCAAGTGCGCATCCGCGGCGGTACCTCCATCAGCGCCAGCAGCGAGCCGCTGTACGTCATCGACGGCGTGCCCATCAACAACGAGTCCACCGAAGCCGGTGGCATTGGTCTTGGCGGCGCTCCGTCGCTGGCTCGCAGCCCGCTGACGCTGCTCAATCCCAGCGA
>JAYUWD010000153.1:0-6062 GCA_043753735.1 Gemmatimonadaceae bacterium | reverse complement strand
TGTCGTCACAGGCTCAGGACGATACGTACCGAAATGCCACTCATGTTGCTCCGGATCGCGCACAGTGCATTCGCGCGCTCCGTACGGCGTGTCGTATGGTGCACGCACCTGCGTCGCACCTGCGGCAACAGCGCGCGCAAACTGCGCGTCGACTTCGGCAACGTAGAGGCAGAGAGTCGCATTGCGCGCCGGCAGGTCAAGAGGACTAACCCTACCAAGTTCCGACTTGGCCGCGCCGAGCATGATCACTTCCTGGCCGAAGGCGAGTTCGGCGTGGGCGATGCCGCCCTGCTCGTCGGGAACGACCAGCAGTTCAGTGAAGCCAAATGCCTTGGTAAGAAAGCGGATTGCTTCGGCAGGGTCACGGTACGAGAGGCAAGGATACAGTTTGGGCGCCAACGGTGACATGAAAACTCCGGCGTGGGAGTGATGGAGACGCACGCGAACAATAAGTTGCGCGCGTTTGGTAACTCACCCTACGCTCGGCAATCAGCTATGTCTTGAAGCTTTTTGTCGCTGAGGCGTCAGCCTGCGGCGGACGACCGGCGTGCACAGTCAACTAGCGTCGAGTGCGACCACACCGCCGCCGCTGGCAAGGCAGCCGCGAAGATACGCGGTGGGCGTGCATCCGGCGAATCGTCTGAAGTCACGAATGAGATGGGACTGGTCGGCGTAACCGCAATCGAGCGCCAGCGCACTCCATCGTCCCGCCATCGACGGCTGCGCGTCGAGCGCGCCGACGGCATGCTCAAACCGATTGAGCCCCGCAATCGTGCGCGGCGGCAAGCCGGCATACAAGCGAAACGCGTTGATCAACCGGCGTGGACTCCACTTTGTGGATGCGACAAGCTCCGCGATGGGTATACGTCCACGTGAAGATTTGAGCGCATTCCAGCAACAGTGGGCGCGTTCGTCATTCGCACACGGAGAAACGCGTCGAGCAACGCAAAACGCGCGGGCCACTCGACTGCATTACCAAGCTGCTCGATCAGCATCGCGCCCTTCCGACCAAACAGCGCGGTAAACTCGACACTGCCGTTGTGCAGCAGCGAAAGCGGCGTGCGCAGCAACTGGAACGCGGCGAACGGTGTGAAGTTCACTTGCAGCACGCAGCTCGTTGTCGCACCCTCGACCGCGGCCCATGTGTCGTAGAGCCCGGCGACGAATGACGATCGCTCGACGCCACGCACGCTGTGGCCGCGCGCTTCGTCTGCGCCACAAAAAAGACCGTACGACGGTCCGAGGTTAATGATCAGCGGGACGATCGTCGAAGCAATTTCACGACGACGGAGGACGACATCGCTCTGCTCAGTCCAGCCGACATAGTCACCCACCATTGCGAAACGGAGCGAAGGGTGTGGCGTTGCCGACGCGATACTCCACCAGCCGTGAGCCCATTCGGTGCGCATGGGACGCAGGCTAAAACCCGAATCCTGTAGACCAGGTAATCACACGCTTCGCCGGCGCACCACTCGGGTCATTCCCGAGTCGCACGTAATACCCGATCTCGCCGCCGATGCCAATAGCCGGAAGAACGTGGACGGAAAAGCCCACGTGATTGCGCCAAGGCTGCGCGTGAAGGGGCGTGCCAAACGTGCGTATCAGCCCCACGCTCACACCAGCGGCGCCACCGAGTGCATTGATGGTACGCGATCTGCCGACGGCGAGACGCGCGCCACCGATGCCCAACTTCGTCGACAGGTAATCGCACACGTCAGCGCCGCCTGATTCCGACTCGGATACGCGACCGGTTGCGTAACTCATCGAGAGTTTGAGCGGCGCGCCATATCCAACACCCACCATGCACCGCCCCCAACGGATTGTCTGCGCTTGGAGCGCGCGTGAGCTACCAACGACAATTCCGCCAACGCACGCCAACGCCATCACAACTCGCGAGATCGGCATCAGAATTTCATTCCACCAGCTTCGGCAAATTCGCGCATCGCCTTTTCCTGTGCATCAGAGAGCGTTTCCGGAACGATGATCGTGACTTCGACCAGCAGGTCACCCTTCTTGCCGTCCTTCTCGATTCCCTGGCCCGTGATTTTGAACCGCTTGCCGGCCGAGGTACCTGCAGGAATGCGAATGGCCACTTTCTTGTCGTCGAGCGTCTTCACCATGATGCGCGAACCGAGTGTGGCCTGTGCAATGTTGATGGGCACCGTCGCAATCAGGTCGAGCCCTTCTCGCTTGTAGAAGCGATCGGGGAGGACTTCAAAGGTGATGACAAGATGGCCCGCCTGTCCGCCTTGCGCACCTTTCCCGCCATGCCCCTTCAGCCGCACCTTCGCGCCGCTCTCGGCGCCGGGCGGAACCGATACCAGCACGCGACGCTTCGACCGCGACTCGCCGCTGCCGTTGCATGTCGGACACGGTGTGGTTGGAATCTGGCCGCGCCCCATGCACACCGGACACGGACGATTCACCGCGAAACTGCCCTGCCCGAAAGAAATCACGCCGCGCCCGCTGCATTCACCGCACGGCTTGAGCATCGCCCCCGGTGCTGCACCAGAGCCACGACAGGTTCCGCACTCCTCGTTCACTTCGATTTCGATCGGCACCTTACCGCCCGTTGCAGCGACACGGAATGGCACCTCCACGACCTTTTCGATCGTCTGACCACGTTCGGGTGAGCGACCACGGTTCGCCGTGCCGCGCGCACGTTCCTGCCCGCCGAACATCGACGAAAAGAGATCTCCGAGTCCGCCAATACCACCGACGTCGAAATCGGTGAAGTTGCCAGCACCCGGCTGACCAGGACCGGCATTTCCAAATCCCGGCGGACGGGACCGGCTACCCTGCGGCGACGGGCGTCCGCCAGCAAAGCCACCGAACGCACCAAGACTGCGCATGTCGTCGTACTCTTTGCGCTTGGTTGCGTCACCAAGCACGGTGTACGCCTCGGAGATTTCCTTGAAGCGTTCAGCCGACTTCGGATCGCTCTGATTGGAATCAGGATGGTGCTGTTTGGCCAATCGACGATACTGCTTTTTGATTTCGTCGGCCGTGGCTGACGAAGCGACCCCCAACGCTGCGTAGAAGTCCTTCCCGTTGGCCATGGTCAGCTGACGAGTGGAGCGCTACCGGCGACGCCGTGCTGCCACTGCTTCACGACGACGCGCGCGGGCCGAAGCACATGCCCGTTGATGATGTAGCCGACTTGAAATGTTGTCGCGACCAATCCGTCTTCATCGGCCGTGGCGGCAGGCGTGGTGACCACCGCTTCGTGCTGCGTGGGGTCGAAGGCATGCCCGGTCGGATCGATGGTTTCGAAGCCATGACCAGCCAGCGACTTAAACAATTTCTTCTCGACCATCAACACGCCGTCCACGACCGTCTTCGAATCGAGCGAATTGGGATCGACGTGTGCAAAACGGGTGACGTCGTCGAGAGCGTCGAGCAGCCCGCGCACGAGATCACCCTGAGCGCGCCAGCCCGCTTCCTGACGCTCCTTGGCGGCACGTCGGCGAAAGTTGTCGTACTCGGCGGCGAGTCGCAGATACTTGTCCTTCTGGTCGCCAAGCTCGAGCTGCAACGCATCCGTGTCGGACGCGTCGGTGGCGGGTTCGGTGAACGGCGGATCGATGGGTGAGCCCTGCATTGGATCAGACATGGTCGTGGGCAGTCAACGCGGAAGCGGCAGCGCGGGGTCGCAGAGGTCGCCTGAACGAGGCGGCACCCAGGGTCCATACGCGCTCACACAGGAAGTTTAGAGAGCGGGAGAAGTGGTGCAATACAAACGACCAACGATCAACCATCGCGCAAGTTTGCGACCATCTCATTGCGGACGTCGCGGTTGCAAGTTCCAACATCCGACCGACGATCAAGCGCGCGATGTCCACGCCGTCGCATCGGAGTCGTTTGCAAACGCTCTACGCAGACGGTCCAGAGCAATCTGGGTGGCGCGATACCGGATCTCACTCCGGTCGCCTGGCAACACGGCTCGTACAGCATGTGCGTCGCCGTCCATATCGATGGCTACCCAGACGGTGCCCACGGGCTTTTCCGGAGAGCCGCCGTCCGGGCCTGCGATGCCGGTAATGGCGATGCCAATCGTGGTGCCAAAACGCGCGCGCGCGCCGGCGGCCATTGCCAATGCCACGGGCTCGCTCACCGCACCGAATTCGGCGATGGCTTCGGCAGGCACCGCCAACTCGCGCACCTTCACATCGTTGCCGTAGGCGATGGTGCCGCCGAGGAAGACCGAACTCGATCCCGGAATCGCCGTCAACCGCCCACCGAGCAATCCGCCGGTACAGCTCTCGGCGACGGCGATCGTAGCGCCTCGTTCGGCACACGCACCGAGCATGATCGCCGCGAGATCGTCATCCCCTTCGCCGTACACGAAGCGGCCGACCTTTTCGCGGATGCGCGTCGCCGCCGCATCGAGTTTACGCTCGGTGTCACGGGCACCAGTGCCGCGCGAGGTCACACGCAGATCCACGCCGTCATTCCCGGGGAGAAACGCCAACGGCATGCCGTCGATACCGCGCGCCAGTTCCTCGAGTCGATCGGCCAGTGCGGACTCCGCGATGTTGGCAGTGCGCACCGTACGCGAACGGATGACAGGCGCATTGGCGCCGACGCGATCGCGAAGGAGGGGCAGAATGGTGTCTGCAATCATCCCGCGCATTTCACGTGGCACCCCAGGAAGCATCGCAACCCAGCGCTTCTGGTCATCCTCGAGCCAAATGCCGGGCGCTGACCCATGATGATTGGCGAGGATCGTGGCTCCTTCGGGGACCATCGCCTGCTGGTGGTTACTGGGCGGGAGTGAGTGACCAAAGCGCTTCAGCCACCGATCTTCGAGGCTTTTCAGGATGGTCTGGTCGAGCACCATCTCACGTCCAAAGATCGCCGCGACGGAGGGCTTTGACATGTCGTCCGCTGTCGGCCCCAGTCCGCCGGTGGTGATCACGGCGCCGGTCCGTTCGAGTGCTTCACGAACGGCGGTCGCGATGACATTGGCATCGTCACCGACGGTGGCGCGTCGTACAACACGAATGCCCAGCGCGGATAATTCGCGGGCGATGTGCGCGGCGTTCGTGTCGACGGTGAATCCGAGCAGGAGCTCGTCGCCTATGGTGACGATTTCAATATTCATGCGGGAAAGATAGGGGACGGGGGATGGAGGCTGGGGAGTGCGGAGTGGGAGTGAGACGTGGGAAGCGATAGCAAACGCCCCTGAATCCGGGGGGAGTCAGGGGCGTTTAGACTGGAACCGAGCTGAGATTCAGCCGTTGCAATGACGGCGAGCGGCGACGGATGACGCTGCGAGACCGGATGCGCGAAGGCAACTCGTGGCAAGCCCACCACGACAAAGGCATCCACGAGCAAAATCTTTTCATTTTGTGAACTTGCACACGGTGCGAGCGCGACTTGGTTGTCCCCGGCTCATTGGCGAGCCAGGGACACTATTGGGTGGCGCTACGACTTAAGCGATCGCCTGCCGACGGCGGCGGGCAACCAGGCCGAGGGTAACGAGGCCTGCTGCCATAAGCGCGTAGGTGGAGGGCTCGGGGACAGTGCTCTGAGCGAGTTCGAAATTGTAGTTACCAGTGTTCGTACCGATCGAGAAGTTCACCATATCGGCATAGGTCGAGGCCGGGTTGGCAGCGACAAACGATCCAAAATCGACCTGCACACCGTAGATGCTCGCGTTCTGCAGGCTCGCTGCGCCGCCAACGCCGTTACACGCAGAAAAGAACGCGGCCACCGTCTGCCGACGATCGTCGAACGACTGGGCTGTGCTCTTGCAATCAAGCGCCTCTTGGCCCACACCACCCACGCGGAAGAAGACGTTCCCATTCGAATTGCTGAGCGAAGCTGTCTGCCACGAGTTGCTGGATCCGTTCAAGTACCAGCCAAACGAGCCGTCTGACCGACCAGTCTGACCAGCACCAGTGATGCCTGTCAGCAGCAAACGAAGTGTGGGGCTGGCGGCCGGAACAGTGCCGAGTGGAGTGAGAAAGCTGTATCCGAAAGTGAAGCTGGTGAGTGATGCGAGCCCGACAGGCGCAAAAAGTAAAGTTGCGGACGGTTGCTGGTTACTCGCACTCACC
>JAYUWD010000152.1:0-1928 GCA_043753735.1 Gemmatimonadaceae bacterium | reverse complement strand
GCTTTTGGCAGCGCCATGGGCAAAGTGATGCCCAGGGCGACGGTCCTGAATACCGCATCAATATCATCGACACTCCTGGTCACGTTGACTTCACCGTCGAGGTGCAGCGTTCGTTACGCGTGCTCGATGGCGCGGTGACGTTGCTCGATTCCGTCGCCGGCGTGGAGCCTCAGACGGAAACCGTGTGGCGTCAGGCCGACGGCTATGCCGTCCCACGTATGATCTTTGCCAACAAGATGGACCGCGTTGGTGCAAATTTCGAACGTTGCGTGGAGATGATCCACGATCGATTGTCGAAGAGCGCACAGCCGCTTCAGCTTCCTGTTGGATCGGGGGAGCTCTTCACGGGCCACCTCGATGTCATCGAACGCAAGCAATACATTTTTGACGAACAGACGCTCGGCAAAACGTTCACCGTCACCGACGTTCCGGCTGAGTTTCATGACGCCGTCGAAGTTGCCCGTCACAAGCTTATCGACACGGTTGTCGAATACGACGAAGCGCTGATGGAGAAGTATCTTGCGGGCGAAGAGCTGACGGTCGCTGAGATTCGTCACGCCATTCGGGTCGCAACGTGCGCGGGTAAGTTCATTCCGATTCTTTGTGGCGCGTCGTTCAAAAACAAGGGTGTGCAGGCGTTGCTCGATGCAGTCATCGACTATCTGCCTGCGCCACTCGACGTCCCGCCCATCAAGGGCCATCTGCCGCACCATGACGAAACGTTCGTCGAGTGCCCGGTGACCGATGATGCGCCGTTCGCGGGGCTCGCATTCAAGATTGCCACTGATCCGTTCGTCGGGAAGTTGACGTTCTTCCGCTGCTACTCAGGTGTGCTGACCTCTGGCAGCTACGTCTACAACAGCACGAAGGACAAGCGCGAGCGCGTTGGTCGTCTGTTGCAGATGCATGCGAACAAGCGCGAGGAAATTCCGGAAGTGCGCTGTGGCGACATCGCTGCAGCCATCGGCCTGAAAGACACGCGCACCGGCGACACGATGTGCACGGAAGATTCGCCGATCATTCTCGAGGCGATGAAGTTCCCGGCCCCCGTCATCGACGTGGCCATCGAGCCCAAGACGAAGGCAGACCAGGACAAGCTGGCTATCGCGCTGCAAAAGCTGGCTGAAGAAGATCCGACGTTCCGCGTGCGCTCCGACCCGGAAACGGGGCAGACGATCATCGCCGGCATGGGCGAATTGCACCTTGAGATCATCGTTGATCGCATGATGCGCGAGTTCAAGGTCGATGCAAACGTTGGTCGCCCGCAGGTGGCGTATCGCGAAACGATCCGCAAGCGCGTCGAGAAGATCGAAGGGAAGTTCATTCGTCAGTCCGGCGGCAAGGGTCAGTATGGCCACGTTGTCATCAACATGGAGCCCAGCGAGCAGGGTCAGGGCTTCGTGTTCGAGGACAAGGTTGTGGGTGGTGTCATCCCACGCGAATTCATCGGACCGACGGAAGCGGGCATCAAGGAAGCGCTCGAAACCGGTGTTCTCGCCGGCTACCCGGTGGTGGACATCAAGGTGCAGCTGGTGTACGGCTCGTACCACGACGTCGACTCGTCGGAAATGGCGTTCAAAATTGCCGGTTCCATGGCATTCAAGGAGGCGGCCCGTCAGGCCAGCCCTTGTCTCCTGGAGCCGGTGATGAAGGTCGAGGTTGTCAGCCCTGAAGCGTACATGGGCGATGTCCTCGGCGACCTCTCCTCTCGGCGCGGCAAGATTGGCGGTATGACGCAGCGGGGAGAAGCGCAGGTAATTTCGGCGACGGTGCCGCTCGGCGAAATGTTCGGTTACTCGACCAAACTGCGCAGCATGTCGCAGGGGCGAGCGGTCTACTCGATGGAGTTTTCGCATTACGAGGAAGTGCCGAAGTCGAAGGCCGAAGAGATCATCAGCAAGGTGAAGGCGTAAGCCTCACCCACTCAT
>JAYUWD010000151.1:0-6086 GCA_043753735.1 Gemmatimonadaceae bacterium | reverse complement strand
GCTATCGCGGCGGACAAAACACACCGCTCCAGATTCTCGACCTCGCTTCGCGCAACGAAGTGAAGTTGCCGAACGAACGTTCGATGGATATCGACCCGGTGTGGATTGGCGGCAAGATCTTCTTCCTTTCCGATCGCAACTGGGCGGAAAACATCTGGTCGTACGATGTCGCCACCAAGGCGCTCGCACAGGTCACCCGCTTCACCGGCGCCGAAGTCAAATCACTCGGCGCAAGCGCGAACGGCCTCGTGTTCGAGCAGGACGGCTACCTGCACACACTCGATCCGGGCACAGGGCAAAGCCGCAAGCTGTCGATCACTGTCGACGGCGATTTCCCGTGGGCCGAGTCGCGTTGGGAAGACGTGACAAAGAACATCGCGTCCGCAGCACTTTCGCCTACAGGAAAGCGCGCGCTGATGGAGTCGCGCGGCGAGATTTTCACGGTCCCGGTCGAGCAGGGCGATATGCGCAACCTGTCGCACAGCGCGGGAGTCGCCGATCGGGCGCCGGTGTGGTCACCGAATGGCAAGGAGGTCGCATGGTTTGCCGACTCCGGCAGCGGCTACCGATTGCACATCGCGTCGCAGGATGGCCTCGCGCCAACGCGTACCGTTGCCATCGGCCAGTCGAAAATGGCGTGGGAGCCGACGTGGTCGCCGGACGGCAAGCGCATCGCCTTCGTGGACGATGACACGCGCATTCAGATTATCGAACTCGCGACAGGCCGAATCACCACCGCCGACAACGATGGCAGCAACATTGGTCGCGGCAACATGGGCATCACCTGGTCGCCCGACTCGAAGTGGCTCGCCTACGCCAAGTATTTCCCGAATCAGTTGCATCGAATAGTCGTGTGGTCGCTGGAATCAGGCCGCGCGATTCCGCTCACCGACGCCATGGCCGATGCCTCGTCGCCGGTTTGGGACAAGAACGGACACCACATTTATTTCTTGGCCAGCACCAACGTCGGACTCGGCTCCGGCTGGGCGAACACCAGCGCGAATCTGGCCAATCCGTCGTACGGGGCATACGTGCTGCTGTTACGCGCTGGCGAGGCGACACCTTTCCCGCTCAAGAGCGATGAGGAAGCCACGGCACCGCCGGCCAAGCCGGATACCAGCGCCGTTGTGGTGCGCATCGATACCGCCGGCGTGGAGCGTCGAATTCTCGCGCTGCCGATTCCGGTGCGGCGCTACACCGATCTCTTTGCTGGTCCGTCAGGTACGGTGTTCATCGCGGAGCGTGTCGAGAACGCCCCGGGGCTCACGCTGCACAAATTCACCGTGGCCGACGCGAAGGTCGATGTCTTCGTGCGCGGCGTACAGCGCATTTCGCTCGCGGCAGACGGCAAGAAGATGCTCTATCAGTCGGGTGATGTCTGGTCGGTCGTGGGCACCGATGCACCGCCCACACCGGGCAAGGGGACTGTGCGCGTGGCGCTCCGCATGCACCTCGATCGCATGGCCGAGTGGCAGCAGATGTTCGACGAGACCTGGCACTATGAAAAGGATTTCTTTTACGACCCCAACATGCACGGCAACGACTGGAACGCCGTGCGCGAACGCTATCGTCCGCTCGTCGCGCATGTGCGCCATCGCGCCGATCTGAGTTACGTGCTCGATCTCGTGAACGGTGAACTGTCCGTCGGCCACAGCTTTGTGAACGGTGGCGATTTTCCCGCCGTCGACACGTCGCGCGTGGGAACACTGGGTGCTGATCTCAACGCGGAAAATGGCGGATGGCGCATCGGGCGCATCTACACGTTCGAGAGCTGGAATCCCGGTCTCGCGGCCCCTTTCGATCGACCGGGGCTGCGTGTGAAATCCGGACAGTATCTCGTAGGCGTGAATGGCGTGCCGCTCGCCGCGGGCGATGATCCGTATCGTCTGCTTGATGGTACCGCAACGCGGCAGACCGTGCTGCACGTGAACGATCGTCCCACGATGGACAGTGCCTGGAGTGTGACCGTAACGCCCATCGGCAGCGAGTCTGCGCTGCGGACGCGTGCGTGGGTGGAGGACAATCGCCGCTTCGTCGAGCAACGCTCGGGGGGCAAGCTCGCGTACGCGTGGATTCCCAACACAGGCTCGCCCGGCACGACATCGTTCGATCGCTACATTTTCGCGCAGCAGGACAAGCTGGGTGCCGTCATCGACGAACGCTTCAACGGCGGCGGCAGTCTTGATGATTACATGGTCGATCATATGACGCGGACGTTACGCGGGGCCATCACCAACGAAACACCGGGTGGCGCACCTTTCAGATTGCCGCAGGGTGTGCTCGGTCCGAAGGTGTTGCTCATCAACGAGCTGGCCGGCTCCGGAGGCGATTACTTCCCATGGGCGTTTCGGCAGCAGAAAGTCGGACCGCTCATCGGCGCGCGCACCTGGGGCGGTCTGGTAAAGTCGTCGGTGCACTACGCGCTCGTGGACGGCGGCACCGTCACCGCGCCCGACAACGCGGTTTTCGATCCGATCAACAACAAGTGGATCGCGGAGAACGAAGGCGTGCCGCCGGACATCGAAGTTCTGCTCGATGCAAAGTCGACGATGGCTGGCCGAGATCCGCAGCTTGAACGTGCCGTGGATGAAGCGATGAAGCTGGTGAACGCGGCCGGCGCCAAACCAATCGTGCCACCGCCGTTTCCGAAGCCGTCGAAACGCCCGTGAGCTGACGCGATTTCTGGAATGCGATTCTAAACTTCGACCTCACGAATTCACCACGGCAGGCAACCCTTCACTGCCCGGTCCGTACTAAACTGCAAGTAGGCCTTATCGACCCACCTCCCTTGGAGCAGCTTGGGCCTCTCCGGCGATCAGAACAACACACGCGGCGGTTTCAGCGGTGCGCATATCTCGATTCAATGCATTCCGGGCTCCAACTACTCCTTCCGCAACCAGACGGGATTCGGGACGGTGCCGAAACTTCAGTGGACGGACGCAAGTGCCGACTCCACCGCACAGAAGTCTACGACGCTTCGCTACGGCGGTAGCGGACGCGGGCCGGTCGCCATAGACAAGGCCTTCTGGCGGCGTGATCTTCGTTCTGAACACCGATGGAAAGACGTCAGTTCTGGAACGCGTTCCCCGCAGGTAGCACGCGGCAGATCACTGCCGCTGGCGTTCGGGTCGGAACGGCTGCACACTGAGCGCATGTCAAACGACTCTTTCGACTGGCTTTCGCGTCGCCGCTTTCTCGCGGTGGCTGCAGCAACAGCCGCCGCGACTGCCGCAACGGGCGCGTGCGCATCATCGGGCGCCAAACCAGCTGTGAACCCGAGTGTTGTTTCCGGTCGCTACAACGGTATGGCCGGGAACGGTGGCGTGGTGCTTTTTCAGGGCGACTCGGTCACCGACAACGGGCGCAATCGCACCGCCGCTGGTGCCAACAACGCGGGCGCGCTTGGCAATGGCTATCCGCTCATGGTCGCAGCTGGTGTCATGCGCGACGACCCGCATTCGCCCTGGCAATTCTTCAATCGCGGTGTCAGTGGAAACAAGATCCCCGATCTTGGCGCGCGATGGGACGCCGATGCACTGGCGCTCAAGCCCGATGTGCTCAGTCTGCTCATCGGCATCAACGACTATTGGCACACCAAGACACTCGGCTACAAAGGCACCACCGCCGAATTTGAAAGTGGTCTCGGCGCACTCCTGACCCGCACCAAATCCGCGTTGCCATCGGTCAGGCTCGTGCTCATGGAACCGTTCGTGCTCAAGATCGGCGCCGTCGACGACAGCTGGTTTCCCGCCTTCGACGAACGGCGCGCCATTGTCGCGCGGGTCGCATCGAACGCTGCCGCAACATTCGTGTCGTTGCAGTCCACGTTCGACCGGGTCGCAAAGGCGACAGGGGCATCCCACTGGGCGGCCGACGGTGTGCATCCAACGCCCGCGGGTCACGCCCTGATCGCGCAACAATGGCTCGAAAGCGTCAAGCTGTAATCCACAACGAGTGATACGCGACGGCATCCGCTTGCGCACAGGCATTGCTTCATTCGCGTCACCGCTCGATCGTACGTCATCTCCATGCATCTCCCTCCCGTACACACCAAGCATATTCCAATGTCGAACCCACTATCGCGGCGCGACTTCGTCGGTGACACGTCGAAGCTTGCATTCGGTGCCATGATCGTTCCGCGTTTCGTGCTGGGAGGCCCCGGCTACCGCGCGCCGAGTTCCAAGTTGAACATCGCCTGCGTCGGAATCGGCGGCATGGGCATGAGCAACATGATGCAGATGCTCGACGAGAACATCGTCGCGGTTTGCGACGTCGACTATCCGTATGTCGAGCGTGCACTGCTCAGCCGCACGAAACCGGCGCGCGGCGAAGCGACCCCCGAAGCGTTGAAGCTCGCCGAAGCGTATGGCAAGGCGACCAAGTACAGCGACTTCCGCGTGATGTTCGACAAGCAGAAAGACATCGATGCGGTGCTCATCGCGACGCCGGACCACATGCACGCCACCATCGCGCACATGGCGATGAAGCTGGGCAAGCATGTGTACGTGCAAAAGCCGTTGACGTATTCGGTGTACGAAGCGCGGCTGCTCGCGAAGACCGCGGCGGAGATGAAAGTCGTCACGCAGATGGGCAATCAGGGGCACTCGCAGGAAGGCACGCGTCGCGTCAACGAGATCATCGCGTCTGGCGTGCTTGGCCGGGTGCATGAAGTGCACGTGTGGACCGATCGTCCCGTGCGCCACTGGGCGCAGGGCATCCCGCGTCCCGTGGCACCGGGAACGCAGTCGCCTGCAGTCATGCCCGAGAATCCGAACGTGCCGCGTCAGTGGAACAAGGGCACGGTCGATCGCGCCGTGCTCGCCGCGATGGCGATCAATCCGTCGTCACCGCCGCCGGGACTCAATTGGGACCTGTTCCTTGGCGCTGCCCCCGAAATTCCTTATCACCCGTCGTATCATCCGTTCTCGTGGCGCGGATGGGTCGACTTTGGAGTTGGCGCAATCGGCGACATGGGCGCGCACCTGATCGATCAATCGTTCTGGGCGCTCGGCCTCGACTACCCGACGAGCATCGTGGCGTCATCGTCGCCGTGGGGCGGAAGCGAAAAGACGCCAGCGACTTACCCGCTTGCGACGACGGTACAGTACGAGTTCGCCGCGCGTGGCAAGGAACCGCCAGTGAAGCTGTATTGGTACGACGGTGGACTCATTCCGCCTCGTCCTGACATGCTCCCGACCGAAGCTGCCCTTTCGATGGGCGACGGCGGCGGCGGTGTGTTTATCGGCGAGAAGGGCATTCTCACGCACGAAACGTACGGCGCGAATCCGAAGGTCTATCCGGAAGCGATCGCGCAGAAAGCGGCCGCAGTTCCCAAAACATTCGCGCGTGTTACGGGCACGCACGAAGGCAACTGGATTGCTGCCTGCAAAGGTGAAGGCAAGGCCTCGAGCCCGTTCGACTACGCCGCCAAGCTCACCGAAACGATGTTGCTCGGCATCGTTGCGCTGCGCACTGGTCAGGGCAGGAAGCTGTTGTACGACGGACCGAACATGAAGGTGACCAACATTCCGGAAGCGAATCAGTATCTCTCACGCGTGTACCGGAAAGGACGGGAGCTTTGAGTCGGTGATTTCCATTGTTTGCGGCGATGGTGCGCGCGCGGAGCTGCATCCCGACGGCGCGCACATCACGTCGTGGGTTCCGGCCGGCGCGCGTGAAGACCGGCTGTTTGTCAGCACCAAGTCGGCATTTGGCGCGGGCGCATCGATTCGAGGCGGCGTGCCGGTCATCTTTCCGCAGTTCGCATCCGACGGTCCATTGCCAAAGCATGGCTTCGCGCGCACCTCGCCATGGACCGTCGTCAGCATCGACGAGAATGCGGATTTTGCGCGCGCACAATTGGAGCTGGTTGACAGCATTGTAACGCGCGCGATATGGCCGTATGCGTTCCATGCAACGCTCGCCGTGCAGATCGAAGGGAACGTGCTCGACGTCACATTGTCGATCGAGAACAGACACGACGCACCGTTCTCCTTCACGGCCGCGCTGCATACGTACTTTCGTGTTCGCGATGCGCTCCGCACTGAGGTCGTCGGACTTTCGGGGCATCGTTACCGCGACGCGCT
>JAYUWD010000150.1:0-1935 GCA_043753735.1 Gemmatimonadaceae bacterium | reverse complement strand
CCCGTCGCCCGGCCAGATGCAACGGATGATCCGGAGCGTTCCCCGGACGGAACGGACGGAGTTCATCCGGCAGCGCATCGAATCCATTCAGTCGCGCGACCTCTTCGATGAGATCGACTTCGAGGGAGAGATCGTGGCGCCACGTCGGTGGCACGACGTGCAATGCACCACTGTCAACAGTGACGACACAGCCAAGCGACTCCAGTCGACGCGTGATTTGGGATGTCTCGACCTCAACGCCGAGCAGGCGGGCGAGCCGCTCCGGGCGCAACGCGATGGCAGCGCGTTCTGTCGCAGGCGTTCCGGTCGACAGCATCGTCGCAATGGAACCGCCAGCCACCTGCGTGATCAGTGCCGCGCCAAACATTGCAATCTCCTCCAGTGCACCGGCGTCGATCCCGCGCTCGAACCGATAGCTGGCATCGGTGTTCAGTCCGATGGCGCGACGGGTACGACGCACGAAGCGCGCGTCGAACAGTGCAACTTCGAGCAAAATGTCTGTCGTTGTTTCGGTAACTTCACTAGCGCGCCCACCCATCACGCCGGCGAATGCAACGGGACCCGCGCCATCACAAATCACAGTGGTACCTTCGGCAACTGCACGCGCGACGCCGTCGAGTGTCACGAGTGATTCACCAGCACGCGTTGGACGCACCACGATCTGCGAGCCCGCAAGCTTTTCCAGATCGAAGGCGTGCACTGGCTGGCCGAGCCCGTGCAGCACGTAATTAGTGGCGTCCACAACGTTGCTGATGCTCCGCTGTCCAATGCTCTCCAGGCGCTTCACCAACCACGCAGGACTCGGACTCACTTGCACGCCGCGAATCACCACGGCGACGTAGTGTGGACAGCTGACGGCGTCGTCGACGCGAATGCTCACGCCATCATCGGACACCTGGTGTTCACCGCGATGCATCGGCGCGTGCAATTCGACGTCCGCGAGATCGTGCGACGGAAACGGTTCGTGCGGCACGCCGAGGATAGCATGCAATTCACGCGCAACGCCACGGTGCGAGAGCAAGTCCGGACGATTCGGCAACACGTCGAGATCGAGCTGCGCATCGGACAGTTGCAGCACGTGTAGCAACGGCGTACCCGGCGCGACATCGGTATCAAGTGCGAGAATGCCATCATGCTCTTCGCCCAGTCCAAGCTCGCGCGCCGAGCAAAGCATGCCGTTTGACGTTTCGCCGCGAATCTTGCGCTTTTCAATCCTGATGCCGGCAGGCATGAGAGTGCCAGTACGCGCAAAGGGATACTTCGTCCCAACCTCAACATTTGGCGCGCCACAGACGACGTCGAGCAGCGCACCGCTGCCGTCATCGACCCTGGTCACCCAGAGATGATCCGAATTCGGGTGCCGACCCGCTTCGACCACCTGCGCGACGACGAACGCCGACAGATCTGCTCCAACGGCATGGATACCGTCAAGCGTGACACAGTGACGACTGAGGAGATCACCGATCTCTTCTGCCGAACGCGTGTGCGGCGCGAACTCCTTTAGCCACTCGTGCGAAACGATCATCGAGCGAACTGCTCCAGAAAACGAACGTCGGAATCGTATAGAACGCGGATGTCATGAATGTCGTAGCGCGACATGGCGATGCGTGCTGGACCCATGCCGAATGCCCAGCCGGTGTACTTCTCGCTATCGAGCCCTGCCGCCTCGATCACGTTGGGATGCACCATGCCGCACCCCAGAATTTCGACCCAGCGCAACCCCTTGCCGTCGTTGAGATCGACTTCGACATCCATCTGGGCGCCGGGTTCAACAAATGGAAAGTACGACGGACCAAAACGCACCCGACGTGTCGCGCCATAAAAACGGCGCGCGAATTCGGCCAGTGTTGCTTTGAGATCGACAAATGAAATGCCTTCATCGACCGCGAGGCCTTCGAGCTGCATGAACGCCGGCGCGTGCGTGGCATCGAAGAA
>JAYUWD010000149.1:0-1937 GCA_043753735.1 Gemmatimonadaceae bacterium | reverse complement strand
GTCCCGGTAAAAGCGCATCAGCGCCGCACGGTTCGCGTTGTCGAGTGTCTCCCGTGTCCCGATCGGCAACCGTTCCGCGTACGGGGAGCCAAAAAACTGCAGCGGGCAGTGCTTCATTCCGACGCGCTGATTGGCGCCTCGTCCGCTTCGCCACTCCTCGATGACAACCCCGCGCTCCTTCGCGAACTCCGTCGCGTCGAACGTGATGTCGCCTGCCCAATCTCGCAGCACATTAAATGCGCGCGTTACGAGATGCGCGGAGTCCGTGGGGTGGTGAGGTTGTACACGGTCTCGTCGAAACTCGTGTACGCATTCAGGTCGCCACCCAAACGCATGCCGCTCTGCTCGAGAAAATTGACGATTGCCTGTTTGGGAAAGTTCTTTGTGCCGTTCAATGCCATGTGCTCGACAAAATGCGCGAGCCCCTGCTGGTCATTGTCCTCCAGCACCGAGCCCGCCTTCACCGCGAGGCGCAACTCGAGCCTTTTCTCCGGTTTGGCGTTCTGCCGGATGTAGTATTTCAGTCCGTTGGGCAGGGTGCCGCGCAACACGGCTGTGTCAAACGGAATGCGCGCCGCGGGATCGTACGTCTGGGCACCCAGCGGCAACGACAATGCGCCGACGGCCGACACCAACAATGTCAGCGCGGTGGCCGACGCGACGTGGCGCGTCACCCAACGAAAGCAGAGATGAAGTGTGCATTGGAATGGGTGGAGGCTCGCCAGGATCGGCGTCATTGGTGAACGGAATCGAAAGTTCGACTGGGAAAAGTATGGCGCCTTGCAGGCTTTTCGGCCAAGGGGGCCGACCGATTCCCACGCGCACTCGACGAAGTCAGAAAGTCACGGTTTGTGCCGTCTCGTCGTGGCCGGCAAAGTAGAGCGAGCGGCGGCGGTTCCCGGGCATCGCCACAAGCATCACGAGATTCTGCTGCGAGCGGAACTGTTCAAAGAGCAGTGCATTGCGCACCGTGACCGTTTTTGGTTGCGTGCCCGCGTCGAGGCGCAGTGTGTAGATCTGCACCGCCCCGCCGACCACGTCCGCCTCCCGCGTACGTTCCACCAAACGAGCCCGCAGTCGTCGGCCATCGGCGTGGATAAACACGCGGGCGTTGAAGTACGCCGTGACCAGCGAATCCGCACGGCGATCGGTCGCCAGCACGAACGCCGGGGCGTTCGCGAAGCCCTGTAGGCCCTTCTCCAGGTCGTCTGCGAAACAGCGCACGCGCCACTGCAGCACACCCTGTTCGATGACCACGCGCGACTGTGTAACGTGCGCGTCATGACGCCGAGCTCCGCCGACAACGGAGAGTAATATTGTCGTCGCAATAACGATCATGCCGCGACGAATCAGCGATGTGGTTGCGCGAAGACCACCCACCCGCATCCGGTTCACGCAGCGCCTTGCAGACGTTGCACGAGCAGCATCAGCGCTATGGTGGCGGTGGTTGTCGCGAGCAGCAACATCCACCGACGACGCGACAGCCCCAGTTGCACGATCACCGCGCCAATCGCCATTACGATCGACAGGATGACAAGTTGACCGATCTCGAGTCCGATGTTGAACGCAAACAGTGGTAGTACGAGGCTTTCTTCGGTGCCCAGCAGCGCACGCAGATATGTGGAGAATCCGAGCCCGTGAATAAGACCGAAGCCAACGGCCAACCCGTATCGCGTGGTTGGCGACGTGGTTGGTTGGTGCATGTCTGCGCGACGCTGCTCGAACAGCGCCAGTGCGGCCGTCATTACGATCGTGCATGGAATCAGCATTTCCACCACGGCCGATGGTACCGACACGAGTTGCAACGTGGCCAGCGCCAGCGTCAGACTGTGGCCAACGGTAAATGCTGTGGCCAGCAGCACGAGTCTGCGCCAATCACGCGGCGCGTATGGGATGGCCAACGCCGCGATGAACAGGATGTGGTCGTAGCTCGCGAT
>JAYUWD010000148.1:0-6101 GCA_043753735.1 Gemmatimonadaceae bacterium | reverse complement strand
TGAAGCGACGAATGATCGGCGCGAGTGTCAGCCCCTGCACCACGAGTGTGAGCACGATGACACACATCGTGATCAGGATGATCTCCGTGCGAAACGGGAATGGACGACCGTCGGCGAGCACGAGCGGCAATGCCAGCGCCGTCGCGAGCGACACAATCCCGCGCATGCTCGTCCACGCCACGAGCACCACCCCTTTCGGATTGGGAATAGGGTCACGTCGACGAGTCTCTGCACTCAGTTTGCGCGGCAGATATGTCGCAATCGGTACCCAGAGCAGGCGCACAACAATTGCAACCGCGCTGATGATGACACCGGTCCACAGCAGGGGTCCGAGTTGATCATGTGGCACTGATCGCAACAGGGTGGCGAACTGCGCGCCGAGCACGATGAAAATCATCGCGTTGAGCAGGAATATGAGTAGATCCCACACGATGCGCGTCTGTAATCGCGAGAGTGGTCCGACGGCAAGCGAAAGATGTTGACGTAGATAGATGCCGCCAACGACACAGGCGAGAACGGCGGACACATGCAACGACTCTGCAGTAATCCATGCGACGTACGGGCCGGCAATCGTAAGCAACGTTTCGGCGAGTGAGTCTTTGGTCCTGCGCCCCGCGCGTACGATCAGCCACCCGACGAGAACACCGATGAGCGACCCCACGCCCGCATCGATGAAGAATCGTACGATCGATTCCCCCCAACTGAACACGCCCGTTACAGCAGCGGCCACCGCAGTGCGATAGAGCACCAGCGCCGACGCGTCGTTGACAAGACTTTCCCCCTCGAGAATGACAATCACGCGCCGTGGTACGGGCAGGCGTGAAACGATCGCGGCGGCGGCCACCGCGTCGGGCGGCGAAACGATTGCGCCGAGCGCCACGGCCACCGCCCAGGGCAATCCGGGAAGGAGCGCGCGCGCGGCGATTGCGACCGCAACCGTCGTCACCAATACGAGTCCAATTGCGAGCAGGCCGATGGGGCGAATATTCGCCTTGAATTCGCGCACCGAAGTGAAGAATGCCGCCGCCCAAAGAATCGGCGGCAGAAAGACGAAGAAGACGATGTCAGGCTGCAACGCCGGAATCTCAACGCCGGGCACCAACGTTATCAGCAAACCCGCGACGACCTGCAGAATAGGAGTTGGAATCGGCAGACGACGCGCGAGTGCCGTCAGCGCGATGACGAGCGCAGCAAACGCAATCCCAAAGATGACTGGTGGAAAATGCGGCATTACGGACGATCCACTACGGCAACTTCCCGTCAATCGCATCATAAATCCGACGCACTGCAATTGCGGCCTGTTGATCGGCGAGGAACCATGATTTGTACTCGCCCCAATCGGCCTGCTTGATCGCGTCGTCGACAGACATTCCCTTTGCGTGCAATCGCGTCACTTCCGTGATTACCGCCTGCAACGCGGCGCGAAAGGTTACGAGTTCTTGGCGCGAAACTGCGGGCTCTTCAATGAATCCGTGGCCTGGCACAAACCGCTTTACGTCCATCGCCAACGCACGATCGACGGTGCGCACCCACTCTGCCGGATACGCCGAACGCATCGCGGGAAAGACGCGATTCAGGTACGCCTCGCTCATGAACAGGATCTTCTCCGACGGCACGCTTACCATGATGTCGCCCCCCGTGTGCGCTCGGCCGAGGAACAACACTTGGACAGAAATCCCACCGAGATCGATGACTTGCGTGTCCGATGTCATCGCAGTGGCTGGCACGATCACGACGCGCGGCGTGGGGGCAGTCATGCCCTTTGCAGCAGCGTTGGCAGCGGCCTTTTCATTGGCTATTGCTGCAGCCGCCGCATCGCGCTCGAGCTGCGCTTTGGATGTGGCGTGCACGATGTACGTGATGCCTTTTGGCAACACGGAATTGCCCGCGGTGTGATCACCGTGATCCGATCCTACCACGTACCATTTGATGGGTAGCGATGTCACGGTGCGAATGCGATCAAGCATCGTCTGCGTTGCCTGCACACTTCCCTGCCCGTCGGCGATCAGCACACCGTCGCGACCAACGACAAACAGGCTGACCGTGGTGAAGCCAGGCTGTCGAATTTCTTCGTATCCGTACACCCTGGGTGCCAGCTGCACGATGCGTGGGAACGCGGTCAGCGGGACGCCGCGAAGCGCCGGATCTGCGGTGCGCGTCTGCGCCCGCGCCGGTCCTGGCGCACTCAAGGCCACGGCGAACAGCGCGACGAACGTGACGAGCCAAGCGCGTGCGTGCGGAGCGTTGTACATGCCTGCGCGCATGCCGGTGTGAGCGATTTGAGTCATAAGGCAGACGTTACCGCACGCACCGAGTCCATGCCAGCGCAAGCCGCTTGCTCAACACATGCACTCGTCGCATAGTCCCGCATGCCTCAACGCATCGTCATTGGCGCCAACGCGCACGCAGAAATCGCCGCTGCCCTCAAGCTGGTCCGCCCGTCGCTGGAGGTGCGCGGTAGCCGCTTCATGGACGTCTCCGAATTAGACCTCGCATGGGGTGACACATATGTTGGCTTCAAACGCCCCCCCTTGCCGTCGATGGGGAGCGTCAAGTGGGTCCACTGCACCGGCGCTGGTGTGGACGCGTGGATGCACCCCGAAGAACTGTCGCGCGACATTCTACTCACGCGTAGCGCCGAAGCATTCGGTTTGCAGATCGCCGAGTGGGCGCTGTCGCGTGCACTGGCCATCTCGCAACAACTGCTCGATCTCGTGCGCTGTCAGTCCAATCACGAATGGTTGCAACGCGATATTGCGATGTTGCGCGGAACGAAGGCGCTTATCGTCGGCACCGGCGATATCGGCAGCAGCATCGGTCGACTTTTTCGCGCCGTGGGGTGCGACGTGCATGGAGTTTCACGCACTGGCCAAGGCGATCGCGATGTGTTTTCGACCGTGTCCACGTCGGAGCTGCTGCCATCACTCGTTGGCGACGTTGATTGGCTGATCGTCACCGTTCCGCTCACGAGCGCCACGCGTCACCTCATCAACCACGACGTGCTGTGCAATTGCAACGGCGCGGTGCTGATGAATGCCGGGCGTGGCGCCGTGGTCGATGAAGCGATCCTTCCAAGTGCGCTGGACAACGGTTGGTTGCGCGCGATCGCGTTGGATGTGTTCGAGACCGAGCCATTGCCGCCACACTCGCCGCTGTGGGATGATCCGCGGGTGATGATCTCGCCGCACATTTCGGGATTGACGACCACGGCTGGTGTCGTCGAAGGATTTTTCGAGTGTCTGCGTGATATCGAGAATGGCGTACAACCGCGCTGGACCGTCGATCGCGATCGCCAGTATTGAGCGTGTTTTCAAGCGCAGCGAGATCTGCGCAACGCGTCGGGTGATACTGCCCTTTGGCAGGGCTATCGGTCCCGCCGAATAACGCCGCCTGCGGCAATGTAGCGGCCGACAGATGCACCCCAAAGCGGAGTGACAGACGACCAGCGGACTGTCAAGGGTGTTGACCTGCGGCTCGCGCTTGCGGACTATCCGACGGTGATCGGCGTCTTGCTCCAAATACTCGATCGAGGATAAGTCACGATGGTGGAGGTTTTCAGCGAGGCGTGGGCTACAAGGCTCGGTGTGGCGTTGCGCACGAGCGATACGTACCGGCACGCCGCGCGCACCTGGGAAGGCGCGGTGGTACTCGATTGGAGTGACGCGCCGAGCGCGAGTAGCGAGGTGACGAGCGCTGACAGCAGTGCTGCGCAGCGCGGCGTCTACCTTGACCTCCAGCACGGCGACTGTCGTGCCGCCCGCCTGGCGACGCAGGCCGATTACGAGCATGCCCGTTTTGTGTTGTCAGCCGACCACGAAGGGTGGGACATGCTGCTCACTGGGCGGATCGCGCCAACGATGGCGATCCTGCGCGGCAAACTCAAAGTTCTCAAGGGATCGGTGGGTGCGTTGATGCCGCACGCGCAGGCTGCCTCCGAGCTGGTGCGCGTAGCGCAAGGCATCGATCGCACTTCGCGCGGCGTAGAGCCGCCGGCACAATCGGTACCGCTCGCGGTGGCGACGGTGCGTGCACAGGGCGAGCCGACCGTACCGTCGAATGGTTTGACGGAGCGCCATGGCGGACGCACGCAACCGCTCCAAAGTACGAGCGCGACCGGTCTTCGCTACGACCTTTTCCCGATGCGCCTGTGGGAGAAGGCGAAGCGATTGGGGATCTGGAATCCCGCGGACATCGAGTTCTCGCAGGACAAACTGGATTGGCAGCAGCTCGCCGCCGACGAACAGGATCTGCTGTTGCGTCTCACCGCGCTCTTTCAAGCCGGCGAGGAATGCGTGACACTCGATATCCTGCCGTTGCTCGATGTGATCGCACAGGAGGGGCGACTCGAAGAGCAACTCTACCTCACGAGTTTTCTCTGGGAGGAAGCCAAGCACGTCGAGGCGTTTCGACGCTTCTTCGACCAAGTGGCCGAGGCGCACCGCGATCTCACACACTATCACACGGCCAGCTATCGCACGATTTTTTCCGAAGAACTACCCGCGGCGATGGGACGGTTGCGCACCGATCGTTCGCCGGTCGCGCAGGCGCGCGCGTCGGTGACGTACAACATGATTGTCGAAGGGGTGTTGGCCGAAACGGGGTATCACCTGTACCATCGCGTGCTGGCCACCCGTGGCATCATGCCTGGCATGCAGCGTGTCGCCACCTTGCTCAAGGCCGACGAGTCGCGCCATCTCGCATACGGTATCTATCTGCTCTCACGACTGGTGGCAGAACATGGCGACGTCGTCTGGAATGCAATCACGCAGCGCATGGACGAACTGCTGGGGCCTGCGATCGAGATCATCAACGAAGCCTTTGCCGCCTATCCGGCCGACAACCGCCCGTTCGGTCTGCAGCCGGAGTCGTTTGTGGAGTATGCCACCGGGCAGTTCCGGAAGCGCATGGATCGCATCGAGTTGGCTCGCCGCCAGTCGCTGACGGACGTCCAGGCGTTTGAGCCGGTGGACGAGTCGTGATGTGAATCCTCTCCTCGTAATGGACGGAACCTCAATGCCTCGTCATCCCCTCCGCCGCTCCGAGATCGCGATGCCGATCACACGCGCGGCGATCTTCGCAACGTTGCTTTCATCGCTCTCATCGTTCGCCCCGCCATCACTTCGCGCACAAGTCAAGCCGCGCGAGCATGATCTCAAGCTGCCGATCGGCGGAGCGCCCGGACGTTTCAACGCGATCACCGATGTGCGTGGCGTTGAAGTCGGCCACACCACACTTATCGATGGGAGTGGGAAACTCATCGTCGGCAAAGGCCCGATACGCACTGGTGTCACTGTCATCCACCCGCGTGGCAAAGACAACGCGGACCCGGTGTTTGCGTCCTGGTTCACGCTCAATGGCAATGGCGAGATGACAGGCACGACATGGGTGCAGGAGAGTGGCTATCTGGAGGGTCCGATCGGCATCACCAACACACACAGCGTTGGCATCGTGCGCGACGCGATCATCCGCTGGGAAGTGTCACGCAAGAATGTGTTGCAGCCTTGGTGGCTGCCTGTAGTCGCCGAGACGTATGACGGCGGCTTGAACGATATCAATGGCTTTCACGTGAAGACGGAGCATGTGCTCGGCGCGCTCGATGGCGCGAAAGGCGGCCCAGTGGCCGAGGGAGTCGTTGGCGGCGGCACCGGCATGGTGTGCCTCGGCTTCAAGGGCGGCATTGGCACAGCGTCGCGTGTACTCACGGCAGGCGAAGGGGGCTACACCGTCGGTGTTCTGGTGCAGTGCAACTTTGGAGCGCGGCGAGATCTGCGCATCGCCGGTGTACCAGTCGGCGAAGAGATCGCAGACCTGATGCCTTGCGTCGCCAACAACGATCCGATGCCGACCAACATGGCTCGTGGTCGGTGCGCGGCGCCGTCAAACAACAACGACAACCGCGACGAGCGGGAGCAAGGGTCGATCATCGTCGTTGTTGCGACCGATGCTCCACTGCTGCCGCATCAGCTTAAGCGAATCGCGACGCGCGTCTCCCTCGGCATTGGTCGCCAGGGCGGTTTTGGTGGCAACAGTTCCGGCGACATTTTTGTCGCGTTCTCGACGGCGAACGCCAAGGTCTGGTCATCCGATAGCGTCGCATCGGT
>JAYUWD010000147.1:0-6132 GCA_043753735.1 Gemmatimonadaceae bacterium | reverse complement strand
AGGGCGCGGTGCCGTACGCCTACACCGCCAACCTTGGCCAACCCGACGAAACCGACTACGACGAGATTCCGCGCAAGGCGATGGCCTATGGCGCGGAGCAGGCACGTCTGATCGAATGTCGCGCGCAGCTCGTTGCCGAAGGTCTCGCGGCGCTGCAGTGCGGCGCGTTTCACATCACCACCGCGGGGGCGACGTACTTCAACACCACGCCGCTTGGTCGTGCGGTTACCGGCACGATGCTCGTTGCTGCGATGCGCGAAGATGAGGTCAACATCTGGGGCGATGGCAGCACTTTCAAAGGCAACGACATCGAACGTTTCTATCGATACGGGCTGCTCACCAATCCCGATTTGCGCGTCTACAAGCCTTGGCTCGACCAGACCTTCATCGATGAACTTGGCGGACGCACGGAGATGGCCGAGTATCTGATCAGGGCGGGCTTTGAATACAAAATGAGTGTGGAGAAAGCCTATTCGACCGACTCGAACATTCTCGGCGCGACGCACGAAGCGAAAGATCTCGAATTCCTGAACAAAGGGATGCATATCGTGCATCCGATCATGGGCGTCGCATTCTGGCGTGACGATATCGACGTGAAGCGCGAAACCGTCACGGTCCGCTTTGAAGAAGGGATGCCTGTCGCGATCAACGGCCAGACGTACAGCAGTGCGCTCGAGTTGTTCATGGACGCGAACGCGATCGGCGGCCGCCATGGTCTCGGGATGAGCGATCAGATCGAGAATCGCATCATCGAAGCGAAGAGTCGCGGCATCTATGAAGCGCCGGGTTTGGCGTTGTTGTACATCGCCTACGAACGCCTCATCACCGGCATCCACAACGAAGACACGATTGAGACGTATCGAGCGAATGGACGCAAGCTTGGTCGTCTGCTGTACCAGGGCCGCTGGCTCGACTCACAGTCGCTGATGCTCCGTGATTCCGCGCAGCGCTGGGTGGCGCGCGCGATCACCGGCGATGTCACGATCGAACTCCGTCGCGGCAATGATTACACGATCATGGAGACGTCGAGCCCCAATCTCACGTACAAGCCCGAACGGTTGACGATGGAAAAGGGCGAAGCGTTCTTCACGCCGCTGGATCGCATCGGTCAGTTGACCATGCGCAACCTCGACATCGCTGACACGCGAGAAAAGTTGCTGCTCTACACCGAGACTGGTTTGCTTCGCGTGGCGGCCAACAATGGCGTGCCGCAGTTGCCATCGGGTTCGGACAAGGCGCACGACGAATAGCTAGGCACTTGCGTGCGCGCCACAGGAATCGCGCACGACGAGTTCACAACGCAGGCGTGTGTCACGCGCCGGCAGATCACGCTGGGCCACGCGCGCCAGCATGACCGACAGTGCGACCGCGCCCAGTTGATGCGTGGGTTGACGAAGTGTGGTGAGCGGCACCGGCAAGAGCGGCGCATAGTCGACATCATCGATGCCTACCAGGCGCACGTCTTCGGGAACGCGCACGCCGAGTCGGCGGAGGGTGTGCATCAAGCGACCGGCGGTGCGATCGTTGGCGCAGAGAATTGCGTCCGGATTGCGATCCTTGAGCAACGTCTTCACTTGCGCCGCGTCGTCGGGATCGAGGCGCGTGCTTTCCAACTGATCGAACTGCGAGAGCCGCGCATACATCGCTTCACGATATCCCGCTTCACGAGCATCGACCGTTGGCGCACTGTTGGGCAGACGCACAAAAACGATGCGTTGCGCACCAAGCTGCAGCAGGTGGTCGGTCATCACGTAACCCGCTCGGCGGTTGTCGATGCCGACGAGATCGTGGTGCCCCGGATCGGGATACGGAGTGACGGTACGATCGAGCAGCACGACGGGTATGCGAGCTTCGTCGAACGCGCGCACGATACGGTGATTCACATCGCCAGCAACCGGAGACATTTCAACCGGCGCAAAAAAAACGCCGTTGACTTCACGTTCGATGTACTGACGACAAAGTTGCCACGCGCGTTCTCCGCGACGTTCGGTGTCGCTGGCCGTAACGTCGATTGCCGCGCTACCCCAGATCAGCGCATGCTCCCGTGCCAATGGCGATGCCATCATGCCGCGACAGATTGGCTCGAAAATGTCTGTCTCGCCAAGATCGGCGATCAGCAGTCCGAAAGACAAGCGCGCGCTTTTCGGAGACTGCATGGACTGACTGACGAACGTTCCCGAGCCGGCACGCCGACTGATCAGACCAGCGGCCTGCAGATCGCGAAGCGCGCGACCGACCGTGATACGTGAGTGACCGAACCGATCGACGAGCTGCGCCTCACTCGGCAGGCGCTCGCCTTCTTTCCATCGCCCACTCTGGATTTCTCGGAGCAGTGTGGCGAAAACTTGATGATGCTTACTAGCGGGGACACGGGCGCGGGGCATCGGAATCAGCCTGCCGGGTCGAATTGATAGGTGGGAGACGTGCTGGGGAGCGCGGTTAAACTAGCACCGTGCTCCCGCCACATCTCCCTCCGGCCCGGTTCAATTTTTCGGACGCAAGCGGAGAGTGCCGCGCGACGAGCCGAGAATCCAGCGGCCACTATTAAGGTCTTTTGCGCCGGCGTCGTTCTGGTTCTCCAACACGAGCGTCAACACGCCGTCGTCCGTCTGCCCCTGGAGCACCAGGTCAGAACCCATGATCGTGACGGTGAGCGGAATGTCGCGCCCTTCGCCGACGATCGAGGCCCGGGCCACCACGGTGCCGGCGGAGTCGGCAACCGTCACTAGGTTCGGGAACGAGATGGAGCGCGGTCGATTGCCGAAGTTGTAGGTGGCGAGCAGGCGTTCCACGTTGAGCGGGGCATCGGCGAGCGTCGGCTCAGCGGCACGGGTGGTCCTGGACGCAAGGCGCATCTGCTGCGCGGCGATCGGGCGCACGTCAAGGCAGAGCGCAGCGACGGTGATGATGGCGGAAAGAGCGACAAGTGCACGCATGATGCAGCTCCGGAGCAAAAGGTAAAGTGTGCAAGCTGTAATAACAAAAAGACGGCTAGAAACGCTGCACGCAACAAAGTTGTACTACAAGCGGTCTTATTTGCAACTCCATTTGCAAAATATATCGGCGATTCTCTTACATTCCTGTATTGCTGTAGTGTTGCAAGTGGAGATCTGCAGGTTGTCAAATTAGACGGCACAGCAGAGGCAGTATTTGTTATAACAAATTTTCACCAATCGGCGCCGCTGAAGTTTTGCAAAGCCCGTGTCTGGACTGTGCAACAGCTGAAGGATGGCTCTGGCCTCGACGCCACCCGCAGGCAGCGTTTGCGAAGATTGGCGGCGGGCAAATCCGCTCCACGTCGCACATTCGCCTGCACACGGTTTCCAGCCATGGATCGTCGCGATTTCCTCGCCGATGTCTCGCGCACGGCCGCACGTTGCGCGGTGGTGCCAAACGCGCACCATCGTGGGCCGATCTCAACATCACGCGCTCCATCGACTGGGGCGGGCTCGCGCGCTTCTGGATGCTCGATACGCGGCAGTATCGCACGGGGCCTTACGTCTCTTAGCCGGACGCGCCGATCGAAACAGCCAGTAAATGGCGCGTAACGCAGGGCACGCCGGGAATCGACTCCGTCTAGTCAGGCCCGTCCGCCCTTCGAGATTTCGGGCATCAGGGAGCTGAATTCTCGCGTCGGCATGCGTAAGCCGCCGCGGAGTTGCTCGATGATGTCATCCGCATGATTATCGTCCACACCAAGTGAGCGCAGGCTGTGGTAGGCCATGCCATACGCAAGTTCGCGTTCGCCCATCAATGCCTTGCTCACGCCGAGCGACTCGAAGAGCTTTTGTTCAGTATCGCTGTGCGTTCGAACGACGATGTCGATATTGGGATTCTTCGCGCGCACCAGTGTGATGATATGACGCGCGTGATACGGATCGGGGGCCGCGATCGCGATGAGTCGCGCATGCTCAGGATGCGCATATTCAAGAATCCCCGGACGTGTGGCATCACCGTAAATCGTTGCCACGCCAGTTGCGCGCATGGCCTCGACAACGCGACGATCCTGTTCGACGGCCACAAACGCAATTCCATGCCGCTGCAATGCATCGCCAATCGTGCGGCCCACTCGACCGTACCCAATCACGATGGCGTGATTCGGTACCATCGCCACGTGTAAATCAGTGGCCACCATGCGCGGTTCCTTCTGACGCTCAAGCTTTTCCAGCAACCCCGGCCGATTGGCCACCGCGGTCGCAATCAGGTCTGCCAATTTGAAAAGCAGCGGGTTGAGCACGATCGTCACCAGCGCTGATGCGAGAATGAGACTGCGCGCGGTCTCGGACAACACGCCGAGCGAAACGCCAAGGGCGGCTAGAATGAATGAGAACTCGCCGATCTGACCGAGGCAGGCGCCAAGTCGCAGCGATGCCCCCAGTGGATGACGAAGCGCGACCATCAACGCGGCGGACGCCACGGAGTTTGCAAGCAGCACCACTCCAACGGTGCCGAGCACCTTCATTGGTTCGTTGAGCAGCACCATCGGGTCGATGAGCATGCCTACGGAGACGAAGAAGAGCACCGCGAACGCGTCCTGCAGCGGCAATGCATCGGCACCGGCGCGATAGCTCAAGTCCGATTCGCTGATGACGACACCGGCGACAAACGCGCCAAGTGCGAATGACACACCAAAAATCGACGCGGCTCCAACTGCGACACCGAGGGCAACAGCGAGCACGGCGAGGGTGAACAGTTCGCGCGAGCCACTGCGCGCGACGTGCATGAGGAGCCACGGCACTGCGCGCCTTCCGACGACACCCATCAATATGACAAATGCGGCGACCTTGACCAGCGTGAATGTGATGACCCACGCGACCCCACCGATTGGCGCGGTGGTGGTGAGCGTCGACGCACCGAGCGCGCTCAACACCGTCGGCAGCAATACGAGCACGATGACGACGCCCAGATCTTCGACGACGAGCCAACCTACCGCGATGCGCCCGTCGATCGAGTCGAGCAGACCGCGCGCGTCAAGCACGCGCAGCACGACGACGGTGCTCGAAACGGAGAGTGCGAGGCCAAAGACAAAGCCCGCCGGCATCGACCAACCCCACGATAGAGCGAGTGCAGCGCCGAGTACCGTGGCGAGCAGCATTTGCAGGAGCGCACCGGGAATGGCGATGCGTTTGACGCGCGCGAGATCACCCGGAGAGAAGTGCAGCCCTACGCCGAACATCAGCAGGATGACCCCGATTTCGGCGAGCTGTCCCGCGAGTTCCACATCGCCCACAAACCACAGCGAGTGCGGACCGATCACGATCCCGGCCAACAGGTAGCCGACCAACGGAGGGAGGCCGACGCGCGATGCGACAACGCCGAGCACAAATGCCGTCGCAAAGGCGACGGCTAGCGTGAAGAGGATTGTCGTATGAGCGTTCATCGCTACCTAACCTACCACCCAAGCACACCGCTTCGTGATGCGGGCCCTTCGCGGCGCGCCTATTGTCCCTGGCCAAGCGAAAATCCGCTCTCGCCGTTGAACGTGTAAAGGTGTTCGGTCTTGACGAAATCGAGGCCCGCGTTTCCCACCCGCATAAGCAGGCTGAGCACCCGCGAAAGCGTCAGCGCAGCGGTTGGCGTGGCGCTGGTGAAACGGCAGCGCCAGTGATCGGTGCAGAACGTTTCGGGGACGCCGTCGGGCCACACTTTGACGCCGCGATTGCTGATCATGGTCAGCGTCAATCCATCGCCGTTGACGGCAGCGAGCTGTGCGCCCAAGTCGTCGGCTGCCCCACGCCAGTGCAGGAAGACATCGACCCCAATGAGGACCTTGACGGCGGGGACGGTTTTGGTCACGCGACCGGACACCGCGATTGGTGGGCCAACGGGGTAGTCCACGGCGGCAAATTGTCGCGGGCGCTGGCCAAGCCGAGAGATCACGGCGTCGGCAAACGCAACGGTCCCGACCTCCAGCTCCGAAACCTTCTCGTGGAAGATGTCGCCGGTGTGGATGCCCTTTTCCAGCGTCGCCAGCCACGCATTATGAATACGCGCTGCAACGTCGCCCTGACCGATGTGCACGAGCATCATGACGGCGGCGAGCAGGAGTCCGCTCGGGTTGGCAATACCTTGTCCGGCGATATCCGGCGCTGATCCGTGGACGGCCTCGAACATCGCGCACTGATCGCCGAT
>JAYUWD010000146.1:0-6166 GCA_043753735.1 Gemmatimonadaceae bacterium | reverse complement strand
GCAGCGCGTTGTACGAAATCATGTACGCCGCAGCCGAGGTGCCGGTGATGGGCACACTGTACTTGGGTTGACCGCGCGGGGGCGAAAGAGAGTCGGCGTCGTTTTGCGACAACGGCTCCCACGGGTCGATTTTGGGCTGACGCTTGAAGTCGGTGAACCAGGTGCAGGCCCCGAACGCAAACGGCAACATCAACAGGACGCCTACGCGGACCGAACGTACGACTGCAATACGCATGGAAGACGTGGGTTCAAACTTCATGAAGTCACGTTTCACGTCGCACCTCCACCGCACCGTGCTCCTTGAGCAGGGCTTCCGCCTGCGTCGCTTTTGAGGCGTCACATGCGACGAAGATGCCGAAGTAGCCGCCGGAGAAGCGCACGTCGTAGCCCGACGTAGCCGTGAGACGGGGAATGCGCGAGTTGATGAACATGCCGGCGACGGTCGCGAGGGCGCCGACGAGTACCATCACCTCGAAGCCGATGATCGTATACGGAATCCACGATGCGATCGCCTTGCCACCTGTCACGAGCGGCCAGTACTCCGACGACCAGATCGCTATCCAATAACCGAACGTGACGCCCAACAAACCACCGATCAGCGTAAAGCGACGGACAACGCTGACCGGTGCGTCGATGGCGTGCTCGATTTCGTGGCGGATGGTCGGTGAGTAGACGGTGACATCCCCGAGCTTCTTCTTCTTCAGATCCTCGATCGCCGCGCAAGTCAGGTCGAGTTCATGGAATGCTCCAACGACACCTTGCATCAGTGATGCCCTCCACTGTGCCCGTGCTTGTTGCGCGGCGCGATAATTTCCTTGAGTTCGGCGATGGCCATAACGGGTAGCTGTTTGACAAACAACAGGAACCACATGAAGAACCAACCGAATGATCCGATGAGGAACGACATGTCGACCCAGCTCACCATGTAGCTGCCCCACTGCCACGGCTCAAATTCGTGCGAGAGCGACGGCACCACGATCACAAAGCGCTCGAACCACATGCCCAGATTGATGAAGATGCTGAGCACGAACAACCACGTCGGATTGCGGCGCAGTTTCTGCGACCAGAGCGACATTGGGAGTGCCATGTTGCAAAGCAACATGATCCACGCTGCCCACCACCACTGGCCGAAGACGCGGTTCCAGAAAAACTCCTGTTCTGGACGCACACCGCTGTACCACGCGATGAAGAATTCGATCATGTAAGCGCAGCCGACCACGAGAGACGTGAACAGCACGACCTTGGCGGTGGCGTCGAGGTGATTCAATGTGATGTAATGCTCGAGCTTGAACCACTTTCTCATCGGGATCGCGATCGTCCACACCATCGCGAAGCCTGAGAAAATTGCACCCGCGACAAAGTACGGCGGGAAGATCGAGGCGTGCCAACCGGGGACCAGCGACATGGCGAAGTCGAAGGAAACGACGGAGTGCACGGAAAGCACCAGCGGTGTGCTGAAAGCGGCGAGAAACAGATACGCCTTCGCAAAGTGGCGCCATTCACGATCGCTGTTGCGCCAGCCGAGTGAAAGTACGGCGAGCAGACGTTTGCGGGTCGGGTTCGTTTCCTTGTCGCGAAGTACGGCGATGTCGGGAATGAGGCCGATGAACAGGAACGTTGTCGAGATGGTGAGATACGTCGAGATGGCAAAGACGTCCCACACGAGCGGCGATTTGAAGTTCGGAAACAGCAAGCGCCAGTTCGGATACGGCAGCAACCAGAAAAACTTCCACGGCCGCCCGATGTGAATGATCGGGAAGAGTCCGGCCGTCATGACTGCGAACACCGTCATCGCTTCAGCCGCGCGGTAGATGGACGTTCGGAAGCCAGCGCGGAAGAGATACAAGATGGCCGAGATGAGCGTACCGGCGTGACCGATACCGACCCAGAAAACGAAGGTGATGATGAAATTGCCCCACATCACCGGCGGCTCGTAACCAGCTTGGCCAAGCCCCCAGTAGATCTGGTAGATCCAGGCCGACATGCCGATGAGCATGGCAAGCACGGCCACCATCAACCCTATGAACCACTGCTTCGAGAAGCCGAGTGTCGCGATGATCTCGCGATCGACTTGTTCGTAATCCTTGACGGCGGGGAGTTGGACGTCGGCCGACGCGATGTTCGGCCCACGGATCCCCTCCCGCACCGGATGACTGGTAGTAGCCATTTACGGTGCGCCTCCTCAGGCCTTGCCCGGCGCCGCTGGCGCCGGATGGTTGATCTTCTTCAAGTAGACCACCGCGGTAAACGTGTTGAGCTCTTCAAAGACGTGATACGCGCGTCGGTCGTAGGCGAGCTTGGAGACGCTCCAGTTCTCGTCTGCCGCATCGCCGAACGTGATCGCACGCGATGGACACGCTTGCGCACACGCAGTTGTGAATTCGTCGGCCTTGAGAGGGCGACCTTCCGCCTTTGCGCGATGCTCGGCTTCACGGATGCGCTGCACGCAGAAGGTGCACTTTTCCATGACGCCCTTGCCGCGCACGGTAACGTCGGGGTTGAGCGCCCAGTGCATCGGCTCCGGCCACGCATACTGCTTGCGCTCCGGCTCACCGTACCCGAACCAGTTGAAGTAGCGGACTTTGTACGGACAGTTGTTGCTGCAGTAACGAGTGCCTACGCAACGATTGTAGACCTGCACGTTGAGCCCGTCCGGCGAGTGATACGTCGCGTACACGGGGCAGACAGGCTCGCATGGGGCGCTGCCGCAGTGCTGACACATCATCGGCACGAACCGTGTGTCGAAGTCAGGAGAAAATTCGTTGGCCGTATTTTCGTTCCCCTCGTAATACCGTTCGAGGCGAATCCAGGCCATTTCGCGGCCCTTGATGATGTTCGCGCCTGGGCGCTCATCCCATGTTGACGGACTGAGTGCGCGACCCTGATACGGTGCGCCGACCGTCGCAATGTTGTTCTCGCTGTAGCAGGCCGTCACGCATGCCGAACAACCGGTGCAGCGCGCGAGATCGATCGTCATTGCCCAGCGCCGATGCTCCATGCCGGACGGGTGCTTCGGGTCGTACATGCCCGTCGACTTGCCGTCCTTGTTTGCGTAGTCACCCTGCGCATCTGCAGCGATGGGAGACTTGAGACCAGGAAGGAAATCCTGCGACGGCATGCCCGCAATCTCGTGCTCGTGCTCGTCGGCACCGCCGCTGAGCAATTCGGCCAGCGTCATCGCCTGACCGATTCCACGCCCATGTTGGCGCGCCGAACCTTCGGTTGTCGCGAGTTGCGACGCTTCGGCGAGCACGGTGACTTTGCCCTTGGACGCCGCAAGCGCCAACGTTCCCGACGCATCCCATCCGTGCGGTAGAAGATCGTAGGCATTCACGCCGATGTTCTGCGCGAAACGACCGTAGGCCGTGTGTCCGCGACCAAGGGCAATGGCGACCGTGTCCGGTCGAACACCCATGTACTGATAGACAGGAGCGGTGATCTTACCCGACGCCGTTTCGACGGTCAGGTGCTGGCCTTCCCTGAGGCCAAGCTTCTTGAACGTCGACGGATGGACTTCCACCCATGACTGCCAAGCAATTTTTGTGACAGGGTCAGGAAGCTCCTGCAACCACGGCTTGTTGGCGCCGCGTCCGTCGCCGAGTACCGCTGACGGGTAGACGTGGACGTAGTAGTCGCCAGCTGTGCTGGCGAGCGCCGGAGCGGGAGATGCGGTGACGGTACCGCTTCGCGACGTGGCAGCAACCAATGGCGAAGCTAAAAGCACAGCCTTCGTGAGCGCCGTGGTGAATGCCGGCACGCCACCGGGGAACTTGCCGATGTACCAATTGCGGTAGTCCACCACGTTGTACTTGGCCGCGAGCGCCTGATCCTTCTTGGCGAGTTCGATGAGGACATCTGCAGTGGACTTGGTATCGAATACTGGGTCGAGCGTGGGCTGCTGCAGGCCGAGCTGACCGCTGGTGGTGAGTGCGTCGCCCCAGCTTTCCAGCCAGTGATTATCCGGGAGAACGAGGTCGCAGAGCACCGTCGTTTCGTCGGGCATCTCGGAGAACGAGACCTTGAAGCCGACTTTGGCAAACGCCGCAGCGAATCCCGCCGACTTGGGCATCGTATGCGCCGGATTTGCGCCGCGCACGAATGCGAGCGGAACGGAACCCGCGCCCATCTTAGCAACTGCGCCCGCAAGATCAGCGTAAGTCGACAGACCATTGTAGCCGAGGTGCGCATTCGCCGGCTTGATAGTCACACCGACCGCCCCCCCCTTCTTGTTGATCTCGGCAACCATCGCGCCGCACTCGACGGCATCTGCGGTCGTAACGCCACAAAGCGCCATCACGCCGCTGCCCGCCTGTTGCACCGCGGCGGCCAAAGCTTCGATGGTGGCAACTGGAACACCGGACGCATCAGAGGCTGCAGCCGCCGTGCCCTGCCCGACCAACGCCGCGCAGATAGCCATCTCGCCGCCCGGCTTCGACGCGATCCACTGATCGGCGTTGAGCCCGGTGAGCGAGCGACGCGCGCCGACATAAACCAGTTTGGGTGCGTTTTCGATTTTGGCGCGCGCATCGGCCCAATCGAGCTGCTGCGGGACGCTGTGTCCCCAGCCATCGAGGAAGTCTGCGCCGAAGCTCACAATCAGCTTGGCTGCGCCGAAGTCGAGTGCCGGCCAGGCTGCGCCATACGCCTTCTGGTTGGCAGCGATTGTCGCGGCCGGGGCCAGCGAGTCGACGCTCAGATGCGCGGGCATTCCCTGTGCAGAGAGCCACTGGTCGAGGAAACCAGGGAAGGTGCCGGTCTCATGCTGATTGACGAAGACGACGTTGCCACCCTGCCCCTTGCTCTTCACTTCACCAAGCTTGGTCGCGAGGAGGGCAAGAGCCTTGTCCCACGTGGCGGGCTTGAGCGCATTGCCTTCGCGTACCATCGGCGAGCGATACCGGTCGGGATTGTACACCCCCTGCATCGCCGACAAACCCGTGGCGCAGATGGCGCCACGATTCATCGGATGCTCGGGGTTCCCCTCGAGTTTGATGGGCCGTCCGTCTCGCACTTCAGCGAGCACACCGCAGGCGGCAGCGCATTCACGGCAAGTGGTCGCATAGTAAGCCGACACACCAGGGACGGTGTTGTCGGGTGACGTGACATACGGAATGAGCTTCCCCACCTTTTCGGAGGAGCAGCCCACCAACGCTGTTGTCGCGCCAGTGGCGCCTAAAATTTTAAGGAAGTCTCGGCGTTTTACGCCGGTTCCCGCTTCAGTGCTCATGCAGTCACTCCGCTCCGGGCGGCCGCACGGGGCCGTCTACGCGCACGCTGCGCGTCGACGCCCCATGGACGAGGGTCAGTCGACGTTCAGTAGTGGCAGGTAGAACAATCGTAGCGCGCTTTCTTGGCTGGCATCGCTTCGAGTTCGGGCGTCACCTTTTCACCGGCCAGACGTGCGCCCTCTGCAGGCTTGTAGCCCTGCACATGGCAGTTCACACACCAACCCATGTTCAGCGAGTTGACCTGTTGGACTGGCACGTAGTTGGTATCGGGACCCTGCTTGCCCTGATTTTGGATCTGACCGTGGCAAGACTGACAGGTTACGCCCGCATTCACATGTCGCATGTGCGGGAAATGCACGTACTCCGGCACCTTATGTACGCGATTCCAGGGAATCGGTTGCCCCTTCGCGTAGAACGCAGCCACTTTCTTGATCTCAGGAGATCCGGTCTTGACGACCGTGTGACAACCCATGCACGAGGCGACGGACGCGTTGCCGGGATCAGGAGATTTGAAAGCAGCGCTGTGGCAGTACAGACAGTTCATGCCTGCTTTCTGAACGTGCGGCGAATGGACGAATTTGACTGGCTGCTCCACACGAAGACCCTGCGATGACGACGCACCACTGTACGCAGACAACAGCGTAGCAGCAGCGGCCAGCGCGAGGAAACCGGGGATCATCGTCCACTTCTTCTTGACCGTCATCGACGCGACCGGGAAGGCTTGGGTGGCAATACGAACACAGCGAGTTCACCGGAATTCGCCGCGTGGAAGGCAGGACAACAACCGGACCGCATGTCCAAGACCGGGCTCAAGCGCGTAAGTTGGTGTCCAGAAGCTTTTTGCAAGCGCGAAGTATGACCGGCACCATATTTGTACGCAAGTGCAAATACGGTATGCAAAGTGCCGTTTCAAAAAAGTTCCGGTGAACGATTCGCAC
>JAYUWD010000145.1:0-1967 GCA_043753735.1 Gemmatimonadaceae bacterium | reverse complement strand
GAATGATTCGCTCAATGACAGGCTTCGGCCAGGCTGATGGATCCGTCGGTGCGACGCGTGTGAGCGTCGAGGTGCGTACGGTCAACCACCGATTCTTCTCGCCGAGTATCAAGCTGCCGGATGCGTTCAGCCGGTGGGAGGCGGATGTTCGTGAAGCGATGCGACTGAAGGTGAGTCGTGGGCACGTCACGCTGGCAGCCCGCGTCGAGCGACAGGCCGGCGCATCGGCGGTCATCGACGAGGAACGATTCGGTCGCGTGGTCGATCAGTTGCGAGCGCTGCAGGCGCGGTTCAAGCTCGACGGCGGTGTGGACGTTGGAACCGTGCTGCGCATGCCCGATGTGATCGCCATGCCCCGCGCCGACGACGATATCGGTTCCGTCGCCGAGCTTGTGGCCATCGTTGATCGCGCACTCGACGGATTGGCCCAGACCCGCGAAGAAGAAGGGATGCGCTTGGCGGAAGTCTTGGTGCAGCGGCTCGATATCGTCGCGGGCTCGCTGGATCGGATCGCCACCCGCGCGCCCGATCGCATCATCGCGCAGCGGGACCGCTTGCGGGCGTCGGTCGTCAAGTTGACCGAAGGGCTGGCCATCGACGAACAGCGCATCGCACAGGAAATCGCGATTCTGGCCGACAAGCTTGATGTCAGCGAAGAAATGGATCGCTTCCGCTCCCACGTGTCGGCGTTCCGCGCCGCTCTCTCGCATCGAGGAGGGGACCCGGTCGGCAAGAAGCTTGGATTTCTTCTCCAGGAGATGCTCCGCGAGGCGAATACGACGGGGAGCAAGGGAGCTGACGCGGTCATCCTGCACGAGGTTGTGAGCGTGAAAGAGGAGCTCGAACGAATCCGCGAGCAGGTCGAGAATCTGGAATGAGCCCCTTTCCGGTCATTCTGTCTGCCCCATCGGGGGGCGGAAAAACAACGATTGCACGCCGATTGCTGGAGCGGCGCCCCGACGTGGGTTATTCTGTTAGTTGCACCACGCGTGAACCACGCGATGGCGAGGTCGATGGGCGGGATTACCGGTTTTTGTCCGAAAGCGAGTTTGTGCGAGCCCGCGAGGCAGGAGAGTTTGCCGAATGGGCGCAGGTGCACGGGTGCTTTTACGGCACGTTGCGGTCCGAAGTGCTGCGAGTGTTGAATACGAAGCGGCACGTGCTGATGGACATCGATGTGCAGGGGGCGCGGCAGTTCGCTGCCGCGTTTGTAGACACAGTGCTGGTCTTTGTGCTTCCACCCTCGGGTGAGGTGCTCAAGAGCCGACTGGCGGGGCGAAAAAGCGAGAGTCGCGAGCGGTTGCTCGTGCGCCTGCGCAATGCGCGCGCGGAATTGGGTGAGGTCGGCCGCTACCATTACGTGGTGGTGAACGACGATCTGGAACGCGCCGTAGATCAGGTGAGTGCGATCATCGATGCCGAAGGACTGCGCCACGATCGGGTTCACGAACTCGAGGCTCAGGTGGAAGCGCTGATCGCGCAGCTCGAAGAGGAAATCAACGACTTCAGCAAAGGCGACTGACTCATGCAGGTATTCACTCCGACGGAAGTGGCCAAGCATTCGGCCAACAAGTATCTCAGCGTGCTCGTTGCCGCGAAGTTTGCACGTGTACTCAACGAGTTTCCCCGCGACCGCTCGCTGAACGAGAAGAAGTTGACCACGCGTGCCCTTGAAGAGCTCACCAGCGGCGAGATCGAGTATCGCGTAATGCCCCGTCGCAAAGGCGCGTAAGCACCCCGAACAACGGTTTTTTTGGGCGACTCCGTCGCTCTAGTATCCTGGCGCCGCGCCGCGACCACTCGGTCATGGCGCGGCGTCGTTGCCTCTGAGCCCCGCTGCACCGACGGTTTCTTCACCCCACCGACCGTACTCCCCGCTTCGTGCGACCCTTCGAGCAGCAGCGCATCCTCCTTGGAATCACCGGCGGCATTGCGTCGTACAAGGCCGCGTGGCTTGCGCGATTGCT
>JAYUWD010000144.1:0-6177 GCA_043753735.1 Gemmatimonadaceae bacterium | reverse complement strand
GGTCGGTGACAGTGCAAAGATCGAGGCGTTTCTGGCGCGGCTTGAACCGGCGGCAAACGATGCAAGGCCGTTGCTGCAGGACTCGCTGTCTGATGGCGTGTTTGCCGTTACGATTGTGGATGTGAGTGCGCGGCTCGATGTGAACATGGCGGGCGCGGATGGGTTGACGACGCTGTTGCGCACCGCGACGGGCGATGTGGAAGCACGGGAATTGGCCGAGTTGATCGACGCGCGCGTGCGCGGCGAAGAGCTGCGGGAGCGCGGATCATTCGATCGCGATGCTGAAGCAAAAGCGGCGCGTGATTCGTTGGGGAACGTTCTGCTTGGGCGAGCGTCGCAGACACGGCTGCGGCATCCGTTTCAGTCACTCGATGAACTACTGGAAATACGTGGATTCGACGAAAAGTTGCTCGCGCGCGTCGCTCCGTTGCTGACGGTTGATGGCGACGGACGAATCAATCGTCGCGCCGCGCCACCGCTGGTGCTTGCTGCGGCGACGGGGTCATTGGTGGATAGGCCGGCGCGGCTGTTGTGCATTGCGCGCGGGTGGCAGCGTGGGCATGCCCTCACGCGAGAAATTCAGGCAGTGTACGACCTGGCAGACGATGGTCTGCGCCTCGTACGCTGGCGTGAGGTGAGCCGATGAGCGGCAGCATTGCGGTCCTGCTTGACGTGTCGCGCATTCGGGCGCTTGCGTCTGCGAGCGACGCCACTCTCGTTGACGTGCCATGGGACCCCAACGCACCCCAGGATGGTGTGCGTCGGCTGCGCGACGCACTGGGTGGCGCGTCGAATATATCGTCGATTGTCTTGGTAATCGGGTTGGGATTTCTCGAGATCGCGCGTCCGGAGCTTCCGCCACTTGCGCCCGACGCGCGACGTGCGCTGTTGCTGCGCGACGCAGATCGCTACTTCCCCATCGAAGGCGGTGTTGCAGTAGCGTGGGAAGACGGATTCGCTCTGGGTATGCCCGAAACTTTGCTCACGTCATTCGTTCGCGCGTTTGAAGAAATTGGCGTGGTCGACGCAGTCGTCGCCTTGCCGCAGGCGGTCGCGCGGGCAAAGCAAGTTGGGAGCTACTCGACCGAGGCCGCGCTTGGTGAACACGGGCTGATCGTCGTGCGTGACGGCGCCGTGCGCGAAGTGCGGCGTGTTGCCGGCGTACCGAATCGTGATTCGGCATCAGCGCCGACGCGCGAAGTGGACGCGAGCGCTGTTTTGCGCGCGGCGTCATCAGCGCGGTCAGCCCCGATCACGGAGCAGTTGCTCGATGGCGCAGCCGCCGACACCGTGCAGCGCCGTCGTCGTGGTCGGCTCTGGCGATCCGCAGCGCTGCTTGCGGCTTCGCTCGTGGCACTGGCCTGGTCCGCCAATTGGCGGCTTGACCGTGAATTGACCGCCGCAACCGAACGGCTCGCGCAACTCGCGTCGGCTGCCGCGCCGGCTCAACGCGCAGCGCTCCGACTCGATCGCGCATTGACCGAACAACAGCTACTCGTCGACGCCGACTCCGCCAACAGCGCGGGCACCACGCCGTCTGCGATTCTGGCGCGACTTGGTGCGCTGCTGCCCAAGGACGCGTTTGTACAACGTCTCGATTGGGACGGCGAGGCGTGGCGCATCGACGGTAGTGCGTCAGATGCCCCACGCATTGTCCCACTGCTCGACGCGGATGCCCACTTCAAGGATGTCCGCATCGTTGCTGCCAGTACACGTTTTCTGGACGCGGGAAAGCAGCGCGAATCGTTTTCAATTGCGTTTCGTACAGAAGCTTCGACATCCCGGAGGCGCAGTGGCCAATAGTGCTCGCCCGGTGAACGCGGTGAAAGCGCGGGAGCGCCGCGTGGTGGCGGTTGGCACGACGGTCGCCGTGGTCGGCTTGCTGCTGGCCTATGTGATGCTCCCGTTCGCGCGCCACTGGAGCATGCGCGAGCGGGAGCTGCATGCAATGCGCGCGCAGTCGGATTCGTTGGCCGGACTGGTCGCAGCTGCTTCGCAACTTGAGGCACTTGCGTCCGCACAAGAACGATCATTGGCGGCGAGCAACCGTCGCGTCCTGCACGCACGGTCGGCGACGCTCGCGGCCAGTTCGCTGCAATCGCTGTTGCAGGACGCATCGGACGCGTCGCATCTTGTTGTGACTCGACTGGACGTGGCGCAAGATCTGTCTCAGCAATTGTCACCGGACGTTGCTCCCGAGAAATCTCTCAACGCTCCTGAGCAAAGTGCCTCGCGCGGTCGTGCAGTGTCACTCCCCGCGACACTGGCCGCGTATTGCGATATAGTCGGACTCGCTTCGCTGCTCGATCATCTTGCCCGCGCGCCACGCGTTGTCTACGTCGAACGCCTCACGGTGCAGCAGAACTCATCGTTGCGCGGCGCACCCGACATGTTGCAGGTGACAGTGACATTGCGCGCACCAGTGGTGCTCGAGTGATGAACACCGACCTTTCACGCCTGTCACCGCGCACGCTCGACCTTCTGGCCGGCGTATCGGTGGTTGTCGCGCTCGCGCTCATCACGTGGCCGACGAGCACGGTTGTACAGCCGATCGCGCCAAACGTTGCGCGGACCAATGTCTCTCCTGCAGCAACAGTCGACGGATCACAATCGCAGCCCAGCGCCCAGATCGTTGACGGGAACATCTTCAGCGCGACACGGCGTGCGCCCACAGTGCGTTTTGTACCGCCGGGCACGGAACCCGCCGGTACCGCGCCTGCTGCGTCGGAAATGCTCGCTGGAATCGCAGGCGATAACACCGCTGCCGTAGCCGATTTGCCACGACTCTTTGGCATTATTGCGCAGGATGGGCGGCGACGCGCGCTGCTGCAACTTCCGGGTGCCGACTCGGTGCCGCGCCTGCTCGACATTGGGGATCGGCGTGGCCGTTATCGCGTGGTCTCCATCTCCGACGATCGTGTCGTTCTCGCATCATCCACTGGATCGCGCACCTTGCGTCTTGTTGCCCGCACGTCGCCCGACTCCCTCGAGAATCTGCCGTGAATTCGCCTACATCCCGCATGCCCACATGCGTCGCCCCAACGCCTGAACGTGGCCGACGATCATTTCCACCATACGCGCTCGGCATGGTTGCGTTCACGGCTTTCATGCTGTTTGCAGGTCCGGCCATGGCCCGCGCGCAGCAGAGCGCCGCCTCAGCCACATCGCCACCCAAGGGCACGACGCTCGACTTCGCAAACGCGCGCCTTGCCGATGTGATTCGCACGCTGGCATCGATGCTCGGCCGCACCGTCGTTGTGTCTGACATACCGGACGCGCGCGTAACGTTTTCGACCGCGTCTTCGCTCAAGCCGGGCGATCTGGAAGCCATTCTCGAATCGTTGCTCGAGTCACACGGCCTAATGCTGGTGAACAAGGGGAACGTGTCGCAGGTGCTGCCGAGTGAGAAGGCACCGGCAACGGGTACATTGCGGACGGGGTTCGACATTCCCGACCCGCCGCCACTGGGTCTGGTGTCGCAGTTGGTGCCGCTCCAATCCATTCGCGCCGACGAGGGTGCCGATGCATTGCGCGCGATCGTGTCCAAGGGCGCGCGCATCGAAGCCGTCGCGCGGTCGAACGCGCTGTTGATCACGGATCGCGGCGTGAACGTCGCGCGCTATCTCGATCTGTTGCGCAAACTCGACGCGGCGCCCGCCGGTGAGGCGGGACTTCGCACTTATGTGGTGAATCTCAAGTATGCGTCGGCAAACGATCTGGCCGGTGCACTGGGTCAATTGTTCGGCATTCAGGTCGCGAGCAACGTCACCGGGTCGATCGCCGATCGTTCGTTGTCGCGCGCATTGGACACGTTTCGCCAACGCGACGCCGAAACATTTCGCATGCGTAACACCGGCGCCAACGGCGCGCCCACCGGAGCAGCCCAGGCGCAAGCAAGCGCTCCGAGTCCGCGCGATTCGGCCGCAGGGTTGCTGGTCGGCCGAACAACCATAGTGGCGAACCCACCCACCAACGCTCTCGTCATTCGCACGGCGCCGCCCAACTTTCCGCTGCTGCGCGAAACCATCGACGCGCTCGATACGCGACCGGCGCAGGTGCTTTTTGAAGTGACGATCGCGGAAATCGCGCTCGGCCGAGGGAGCGAGTTTGGTCTCGATTGGGCTGCGATCAATCGGGGCGGCGACGTTCGTGCGCAGTTCGGCAGACCGGAAATTGTGGATAGTGGCTCCACGTCAGCATTACTTCGACTGGTGCGTCTCGATGGGACGGCGGTCCGCGCGCTGCTCCGCACGATCGCCACCACCAGCGACGTGCGGGTGCTGTCCACACCCGAGATCATTGCAGCCAACAACCACGAGGCGACGATCCTCGTGGGCAGCAAAGTGCCATTCATTTCGTCCACGCGACTTGGCAATGACGTCTCGATCGATCGCGCCGTGCAGTATCAGGATGTCGGCACAAAACTTTCGATTCTGCCCACGATTAACGACGACGGATATGTGTCGGTGCAGCTGCTGCAGGAGGTCAGTTCACTGACGCAAACGACGGTCACGGCAGCACTGAGTGCGCCGATCATTTCTACGCGCGAAGCGTCGACGCGTGCCATTTTGCGCGACGGACAAACTGTGGTCATCGCCGGCCTGATCGGCGAAACGCGCACAACGCAGGATCAGGGAATTCCCTTTCTGATGGACATTCCTTTTTTGGGCGCGCTTTTCAAGCGACAATCGGTGAATCGGCAGCGTACGGAGCTCGCGATCTTTGTCACACCATATCTGATGCGCACCGACGCCGACGCCGACGCGATTCGCGAGCGGGTCCGCAAAAGCATGGAGGGACGCTCTCCCGGCGCACTCGATGGCACGCCGGTGGGGAAAAAGCCGCCGCCGGACGATAAGCAGGAGACGAGTCGCGAGGAGAAGCGCTCGCCGTGAGCGACGCACGCGACTTGCGACAGGCGGCAGCGGGCGAGCTGGCACTGCGTTTGCCTGCCCGTTGGCTTGAGGAGTATGCCGTGTTGCCGCTCGCAATCGAAAACGGTGCGGCGCTCGTCGCTGCCGACGGAGTGTTATCCCCGCTCGTTGCTGACGCGCTCGCGCGGGCGTTGGGTGCACCGGTGCGCGCGGTTCCCTTCCCTGCTGCAGACATCCGGGCGGCGCTGGTGTCGTCGCCGCGCGGTCATGGAGCCGCGGACAACGGCGACGATCCACTGCGCGGTGAAGCCGCCGAGTCGCTCGACGATTTGCGTGCGCTCGCGAGTCGCGAGCCGGTGGTGCAGGTGGTCAACGCAATGCTTGCCGAGGCTGTGCGCGCAGGCGCCAGCGACATTCACGTCGAGTCGGTGGAGAGCGGACTGCGCATTCGTCTCCGGCTTGATGGTGTGCTGCACGATGCGCAACAGTTGGGGCGTGGCTTTCAGGCGGCAGTCATTTCGCGGTTGAAGGTGCTGGCCGGACTCGACATCGCAGAACGTCGATTGCCGCAGGACGGACGCACGCGGGTGCGGGTTGGTGCGCGCGAGTTGGACATTCGCGTTTCAACGTTGCCCGCATTGCACGGCGAGAGCCTCGTACTGCGGCTACTCGATGGAGGGGGAGGCACGGAGACTCGACGTCTCGCGGAGCTTGGCATGGCGCCGGCGGTCCTTGAACAGATGACACGCATGCTCGCGCGCAGCTCGGGGCTCGTGCTGGTCACCGGACCCACCGGATCCGGAAAGACGACAACGCTCTACGCGGCGCTCGCGGAACGCAGTACCCCTGGCGTCAAGGTCGTCACCGTCGAGGACCCGGTCGAGTATCGGCTTGACGGTGTGGTGCAACTACCCGTCAACACGAAGGCGGGATTCGGATTTGCCAACGCACTTCGCGCGATACTTCGTCACGATCCCGACGTGATTCTCGTCGGTGAAATGCGCGACGCGGAGACGGCCGAAATCGCGGTGCAGGCCGCACTCACCGGGCACTTGGTGCTGAGCACCTTGCACACCACCGACGCCACCGGCGCGCTCCCGCGGCTGGTGGAGATGGGAGTCGCGCCGTATCTGCTGGCGGCCACGCTGCACGGTGTACTGGCGCAGCGGCTTGTGCGAACCGTGTGTGAGACCTGCGCGACGTGGCGCGCGCCCACGAATGAGGAACGCGCGCTCCTCGGCGCGTCGATTGCGCAGATCACACGCGTTCGGGTGGGCGGTGGTTGTGGCGAGTGCGCAAATAC
>JAYUWD010000143.1:0-6187 GCA_043753735.1 Gemmatimonadaceae bacterium | reverse complement strand
CCTTCGTTGGCATGAAGCTCAACTGCGATATCCGTCACGCAATTGGCACGATGCCCGCGCCCCTCATGCTCGCATGGGGCGAGTTCGCGTCACAAACGCCGCTTCGCGAGGCTAAAGCGGTGCGCGCGCTGCGTCCCGAAGCCCCGTTCGCCGTTTTTCCCTCCGGCGACCTCCCGCATGAGGAATCGCCCGACGCATTTGTTGCTGCACTCCTCCAATTCATCGACTCACTCGACTGACGGGGCGTTCTCGGTATCCCCTATCCGCACGTCCCCACCCCCCACTTTCACTCGCTAGTCCCCAACCCCTTCTCGCCCTCCTTCGGCCAGCCGGTATATTCCGCGTCCCATGGCCGAGTCCCCCGTTCCGCTGCTCCGCGCGCACGCGCGCCACGCTCCATTCAATGCTCGAGGACTCGCCGCACACGCGGCTACACTCGTCGACGCCGCAGGCATGAAGCCGACCAATGCGTCGGCTCGCGCCATGCCGAGTGCGCGAGCGGTCCGCTTTTATGTCGCGAATGGTTTGCTCGATCGCCCTGAGGGCGCCGGTACCGCTGCGACGTACGGCTATCGTCACCTGTTGCAACTGCTTGCCATCAAGATCCGTCAGCGAGAAGGGCAGACGCTCGATTCGATCAAAAAAGAGATGCGCGAGGTTACAGGCGACGCACTCGAACGGCGTGTTGCATCATCGCTTGCTCCCGCGCTGACGCTGCAACTTGACCCCATCGTGGCTCGCGATGCCGCAAGCACTGCATCCTGGCGACGCGTCGCGATTGCCGATGGTGTCGAGCTGCATGTCCGCGACGATTCACCGGCGGCGCGGGATGATCTGATCGTCACGATGCGTGAAACGCTTCGCGGGACGCTTGGACGCAATGATTTCGGGAGCTGAAGCCACTTTCGGGCGATGCTGTTTCTGCTTCTGAAGATGCGCTGAACCCGTTCCTGCGACCCGCTGCACGGTGCCGCGAAACGTCGTAGCCGAGTATCCATTGATGGTGCATTTCCGCAGTTCGAAATTTCGGGCGCCATCATCTCCCAGAATGCCTGCATGCCGTATCGCGTACTCGTAACCGACGACGTTGATCCCGAAGGCGTCGCGCTGCTCGTCGCCGAGCCGGAACTCATTGTCGATGAAGTGCCGACGCTCGCCCGCGACGAGCTGTTGCGCCGCATCCCCGACTACGACGCGATCGTTGGTCGCAGCGCCACCCGCATCTCCGCAGAAGTGCTGCAGCATGCAAAAAAACTCCGCGTTGTCGGTCGCGCTGGCGTCGGAGTAGACAACATTGCGCTCGATGTCGCCACGTCGCTTGGCGTCGCGATCATCAATGCTCCGGCGGGCAACACCATTGCGGTCGCTGAACTGTTTTTCGGTGCCGTCATCGGCTTGTTGCGGCAATTGCCACAAGCGTCGCAGAGCATGACCGAAGGGCGGTGGGATCGCGCGCGTTTTCTCGGTCGTGAGCTCAAAGGAAAAACGCTGGGTATCGTTGGACTCGGTCGCATCGGCAGTGAAGTCGCGTCGCGTGCGCACGCATTCGGCATGCAGGTGGTCGCGTACGACCCGTACATCGCCGACGAACGGTTCACCGCGTTGCGCGTCCGCCGTGCGACGACACTCGATGCGCTGATCGCCGAGTCGAACATTCTCACGATACACACGCCGCTCACCGACGAAACGCGCGGGATGATTGGCAAGCGGGAACTCGGACGCTTGCCGGCGCGATCGGTTGTCGTGAACATGGCCCGTGGTGGCATCATCGACGAAGCAGCGCTGCTCGCCGCGCTCGACGCGGATCAGTTGCGCGGTGCCGTGATCGATGCTTTTTCCGTCGAGCCGCTGGCGGCTGACAGTCCGTTGCGCAAGGCGCCGAATCTGTTGCTCACACCACACCTCGGTGCCAGCACCGTCGAAGCGCAGCGCAACGTTGCTCGTGACGTTTGTATTGCGGTTCGCGATGCGCTGTTGCGCAAGGATTTGTCGCGCTCCATCAACGTGGCGGCGGGGAGTGATGGGTGGGCTGATCTGCAGACGGCAATGCTGGTGGCGCGTCGTGCCGCGGCCGTCGCGCGCGCCGTGCTCGCCGATCAGGGGATGCGTGCGGTGCGACGTCTGGCGCTCCGGGTCGGCCCCGATCTCGCGCACGGGTCGCAAGCGCTGCTTGCCGCGGCAGCGATGGGAGTGCTTGAAGGGGTGATCGAGAGCGATCGGTTGAATGTCATTAACGCGCGAAGTCTGGCCGAAGCCCGTGGCATCGAGCTCACTGTTGGCGAGTCAAATGAACTGGGAAACGGTCGCGCGGTCGAAGTCGCACTCTCGGGCGGCATGCAGCAGCTCGCCGTGGCCGGATTTGCGCCGGAAGGAAGCACGCCGCGGCTCACACGCATCGGCTCATTCCATGTGGACGTGAACCCGAAAGAGACGCTGCTCATTCTCACCAACAAAGACGTGCCGGGTGTCATCGGGCGCGTTGGAACCCTGCTCGGCGAACGCAACGTCAACATCGCCGAATATCATCAGGCCCGTCTGGCGCAGGGCGGCGATGCGTTGGCGGCCGTGTCGGTTGACGGAACGGTCGATGAAGCAACGCGTCGTGCACTTCTCGAACTGCCCGATGTCGTGTCGGCAAGCATCGTACACTTTCGCACCGACTGATTCGCATGGCAGACGCACTCGCGATCGACGGCGGAACGATGACACGCGCAGATGTGGTGCGCGATCTCGATGTGCGTCGGGCGTATGCGCGTGATGCCTCAGGGCTGGAGCTGATTCCCGAGGGGGTCGTGCGTCCGTCGTCGATCGAAGAGACGGCGGAGTTGCTGCGTGAAGCAAACGCGGAGCGGACGCCAGTCACGGCTGCGGGTATGCAGTCGAGTACCACTGGCGCATCGATCACCGACGTTGGTGTGCTGTTGTCGCTACGCGGCTTCAACACGATTCACGATGTCGACACCGATGCGCGCTCGATTCGCGTTGGTGCCGGTGCGGTTGTCGCGGATGTGCGTCGTGCGGCCGAAGCGGCGGGATTGTTGTTCACCCCCGACCCGACGAGTGAGGAGGAGAGCACCATCGGTGGTGCAATCGCCTGCAATGCATCGGGGGCGCGTTCGCTACGCTACGGCGCAACTGGGCCGCATGTGCGTGCCCTCAAGGTGTTGCTCGCCAACGGAGAACTGCTGGATTTGAGACGTCCCGCCCTCGAGAAAAACACCGTCGGTTATCTCATCGCGCACGACCCTGTCAACTGGTTCATCGGTAGCGAAGGGACGCTCGGTGTTGTTGTCGAAGCAGAATTTGCGTTGTTGCCGCTGCCCTCGCAGGTACTTGGCCTCGCGATTCCGTTTCTGACCGAAGCCGACGCACTGGCGTTTGTCGTTGCGGCGCGTCGATCGACCAAGGTGTTTCCGCGATGTCTTGAATTCTTCGATGTGCGCGCGCTCACGATTGCGCGCCATGCCGAGGGCTCTGTGGATTGGGCGAGCGATGCGCAGGCGATGATCTACGTCGAGGAGACCGGCGCACACGAAGCCGCGGCTGACGACGAGCTGCCGCTTGACGAGTGGCTTGCCCTCGCGGAATCGCATAACGCACTCGCCAGCGACATTCGCGTGTACGACGCGCCCGCACCATTGCGCGACGCCCGTCGCATGCGACATGCCGTTCCGGCGACGATGAATGAACGCGGCGCAGCCTGTCGTCCGGCAGGCGGGCGCAAAGTGTCCACCGACTGGGCGGTGCCATATCCACGACTTGCGGAAGCGCTGCGGGTTGCGCGCGCGCTCGCCGATGCGGCAGGCATCGAGCAGGCCGTCGCATACGGTCATGCGGGCAACGGACATCCGCACCAGAACTTCATTGCACGCGACGCGGTTGAATTGCACCGAATCGAAGCGGTTGTTGCGGCAACGCTGCGCGAAGTTGTCGCGATGGGTGGCACGGTTGCTGCCGAACACGGGATTGGCAAGATCAAACGCAAGTGGTTGCCGCTGCAGGCGAGCAACGCACAGCAGCGGGTCATGCGCGCGCTCAAGCACGAGTTCGATCCCTCGGGAATACTTGCACCGGGAAACGTTCTGTGACGCTCATCAAATCACCCGCGCGTTTCACCTCGGTCGTACTCGACGTCGACTCCACGCTCACGTCGCTCGAAGGGATCGACTGGCTCGCGTCGCTGCGTGGCGACGAGGTCGCGCGCAAGATCGCGTCACTAACCGAACGTGCGATGGCCGGCGAAGTATCACTCGAGTCGGTGTATGCCGAGCGACTCTCGCTGATTCGCCCCACCCGGGACGAGATCGCACTGCTTGCGCGCGCCTACATTCGCGAGGTGCAGCCGGGGGCGCGCGCGCTGTGTGCGGTGCTTTCGGCGTCGGGCAGTGAAGTGACGCTGCTCAGCGGCGGACTGCGCGACGCGATTCTTCCGTTCGCCGGGTATCTCGATATTCCGGCCTCGCGTGTACATGCCGTGTCGGTGCAGTATGATGGCGACGGTCGCTACGCTTCACTCGACGGTGTCCAGCCGCTTGCGACGCAGCGCGGCAAGCCCGCGATACTTTTTTCGCTTGGCCTCGCGCGTCCACTGGTGATGGTTGGCGATGGCTCGACCGATGCCGCGGTGCGCGGAATTTCCGACCAGTTCATCGCCTTCACGGGCGTCGCGCGGCGGGCGATTGTGGTAGCGGTCGCAGACGCCGAGGCGCGCGACTTTTCCGAATTGCACGACCTGCTGCTCACGGGCGAACCATGAACGCGCACGACCTGAACGCGCGCAGCATGATACCGTTCGGCACATTCTTTCTGCCGGGCCCGACGGAAGTCCGTCGCGAAGTGCTGGAAACGATGCTGGCACCGATGCTGCCGCATCGCGGCGCGGAATTTGAGACGATGTTCGGACGCATTGTCGAGTCGCTCAAACCGATTTTCCGCACCAGTCGACCGGTGTACGTGAGCACCTCGTCGGCGACGGGGTTCATGGAGATGGCAGTGCGCTGCTCACCGCCGGGCGCGATTCTGTCGCTCGTAAATGGCGCATTCTCGGAGCGCTTTGCCGACATTGCCAAGTCATGCGATCGCAATGTGACGGTGCTGCAAGCCAATTGGGGCGATGTGGTCTCGCTCGATGACGTCGAAGCGGCGCTGCACGCCAAGCGGTACGTCGCGCTGACGGTGGTGCATTCAGAGACGAGCACCGGCGCGCTCACATCACTTGAGCCACTGGCCAACCTCGCGCGGGAACATGATGTTCTTGTACTCGTCGACAGTGTGACTGGTATCGCGGGCGCGCCCGTCGAAACCGACGGGTGGGATCTCGATGTCGTACTCACCGGCTCGCAAAAGGCACTCGCCCTTCCGCCGGGGCTCGCATTCGCCGCGGTGAGCGAACGCTTTCTTGAGCGCGCCGGGCAAGCCACTGCGCGCGGTCGCTACTTCGATGTTCTCGAGTTCGAGCAGTACGGAAAAAAGAATCAGACGCCAAACACGCCAGCCATTTCGCTTCTCTACGCGACGCTCTACCAATGTGAACAGATCGCGAGTGAAGGAATCGAACAGCGGTGGGCCCGCCACTCGGCGATGCAACAGGCCACGCAAACCTGGGTCGCGCGCACGCGGGAACGTCTCGATCTACCGCTCTGCATCACTGCGTTCGAAGGGGTCCGATCACCAACCGTTACCGCGATCGCGCTCCCACCCGCGATCGCTGGCGATGCACTCGTGAAAGCGGTCGCGGACCGCGGCTTCGTGATTGGTGCCGGCTACGGCCGGACGAAAGCAACGTCGTTTCGCATAGGCCACATGGGCGACCATACGGTCGATGGACTCGCACGGTGTCTCGACGCGGTCGCGGACGCGCTGGAGTCGCTCAAGCCGTAGTTTGACTTGTCTCACGATGGTTCTCCGTAAAGGCACATGTGTTTGTTGAGTACCTCTCATTCGCCTCAGACGTATCTCACGCCACCGTCGGCATGGACGCACTCAGGTAGTGAACTGTCGCCGAAGTCTCGTCGCAGAACGGCGCGTCGGCGACACTACACCAGGAGCACCAATGGATTTCACGGGCAAGCTGGTCGTGATCACGGGCGTCGGGCGTGCAGGGCAGGTGGGCGAAGCTGTCGCTCTCGGTTTCGCGCAACGCGGTGCAACGCTCGCACTGATGGATTTGCAGCAGAGTGAAGTGGAA
>JAYUWD010000142.1:0-6214 GCA_043753735.1 Gemmatimonadaceae bacterium | reverse complement strand
ATACGAAATGCCGGTAGGCGGTACCAGAAATTCCCTGCTCCCGGAGCTCGACCACGTTGGCCACGTTGCCAACACGTTTGGCCATCTTCGCACCATCGGTAAGCAGGAACTCACCATGGGACCAGCAACGTGCAAATGTTTTGCCCGTCGCCGCTTCCGATTGCGCGATTTCGTCTTCGTGGTGCGGGAAGATCAGGTCGATACCGCCTGCATGCAGATCGAACGTTTCACCCAAATACTTCATCGCCATCGCCGAGCACTCGAGGTGCCACCCGGGGCGCCCACGTCCCCATGGCGAATCCCAGGCGGCACCGGTGGCTTCGTCTTCGTCCTTGGCCGCTTTCCAGAGTGCAAAGTCCTGCGCGTTTTCCTTCGCGTATTCGTCCTGCGCAACGCGCGCCCCGGCGCGGACTTCGCGCTTGTCGAGCTGCGAGAGCTGGCCGTACGTGGGAAAACGGTCGATCGCGAAATAGACCGAGCCATCGTCAGCGACATACGCGACATCATTCGCGATAAGCCGCTCGACGAGCGCAATCATCTCCGGAATGTGCTCCGTGGCTTTTGGGTACAGCTCGGCGTCTTCGATGCGCAGATAGCGGCGGTCCTGATGGAAGAGCGCCGTAAACGGCTCGGTCACCTCAAAGATGCTGGTTTTTGTCGCAGCCGCCTTCCGTATGATCTTGTCGTCGACGTCGGTCAGGTTCATCACCTGCTCCACACGCCAACCGGCGAGCCGAATGGCGCGCCGCAACAAATCCTCGAACAAGAACGTGCGAAAATTGCCCAAGTGCGCCGGGTTATAAACCGTTGGCCCACACGTGTACATGCGCACCGTCTGGCCATCTGCAGGCGCGAACGGCTCCACTCGACGAGTGAGCGTGTTGTACAGGCGGAACTCGGGCATACGCGGGCGGGATATCGGTTGAGTGCGGTCTACGCGGACGCGGCAAGGCAGGGGGAATGTACATGATCAGTCACACTTCGCGGGATGCGTGAGTATTGCCAATTCGTCGTGATCTCTGCCTATTGCAGTTGCGCAGTTGTTCGTCGTTTACAAGTCGTTTGTCCGTCGCTTGCCTGACGCCTGGCATCTCTTTTCACCTCGGGTCGCCTCATGAACCACCGTTCTGATCGTACGCCGCGCTTCACGCGGATCGCGACTACGCTTGGCCTCGTGGCTGTCGCCGCGATCGCCATCGCGGCACGCTCGCAAACTGCGCAGCAACCTCCCGTAGCCACCCCGGCATCCGCCCCGACAGCCCAGGCAGCAACGAAGGCCGCGACGAAGGCCGCGCCACCTGCCGCGCAAGTGGATTCCCAAGCTATGCCGGTGATGCCAGGCGTAGATCCGATGGCCACGATGACAGCTCGCGTTACGCTGGCTCCGGCGCCTGCGGTAACCCGCCAGCCCGCTCCGGCACCCGCATGGCCTGTCGATGCCCAGGGCCGCACGTTGGTGAACGGTACTCCAGTCGTAGGGAAGGTCTTTGTGATGCAGAAAGTGGATGGTTTGGTGAAGTACGACTACAAGAAAGTGTATGACGGTGAACCAATACACCCCGAGCTGCCAATCGTGAGCGCCCGCCATCAGGCGTCCCCGCCCGGTCATGCGCGACGCATGCGCGGCATCATGGTCGAGGCGACGCTCTGGAGCATCGACCACAAGCGCTCAGCGCGTGAGCTTCGCACCTATCGCCGGGTCACCCCCCCGACCACTACCGGTCAGCACTGACAATCCGTCCTGCATGCACCGTGATCGTGCGTATCCGACCGCGTCCGCGTTCGTTCGTCTCACGCACCATTGCCACCTCCGAAAGCGCACCACGATCTGTGGTGCGTTTTTCGCGCCTCCGCGCATGCTCTGAGGCATTGTCGGCGCGCGCGAGCACGACCGCCCCCCCACGTGCCCGCAGCGCAGCGGCCCACGCTCGCCAGGAGTGCGTTGTCATTGCACCGGTAGAAACGGCGCGTGTCACATCGTCAGGTCGCACGCGAAGCAGGTACACGACCGGTGCACGACCTTTGGCGACCGCTGCAGCGCCGTCGATGGGTGCCGGTGACTCCACCTGCGCTTCGCGCCAACCCGTGATGATTGCTTCCGATGCGCTGAATGGGATTGTCGCGCGTCGCAGCTGCACGCCAGCTGTGACATGGCGCGCGGCACGCACACGAGAGGATGACCCGTGCAACGCGGCGAGCAATGATGTCGCGCCGCTGGCGACGCCGCCGACCAGCAGCAGCAACTCGCCGGCTCGCACGTCACAGGACAGGCCGTCGAGAGTTCGGACACTGCACAGCGCGCTGCCAAGTCCGGCGACGATCTCTTCGCAGGCATTGCGCACCGCGATCAGCACTGGACGCACGGTGCGCGCCACGACCGCGGCATGTTGGGGAAGTGGGTGACTGATCATGGCCAACAGTGTGGCCTATCAATCTCCAATTCACTTCACCCAAAAACGGTGCGTTGTCTCATTTCATTGCAGTAAGGGGCGCCGAGTGCGCCAACAAGCACCCACGTGTCACCACACCTTAGTGAGGCTTGGTACGGGCGCCATGAAATACGCTGATTGCCTGAGCGATCGGTGCGGGGTCAAATCGCACCGCATCGGTCACCGGGAGCCCAGTCTCCGCCCGCACATGCTCAATCACAGCGCGCGCTTGCTCTTCGCCCATGTCGAAGGTGTTGAGCGCAATTGCAATGACTGGCGCGTGGCGGAGGTACGTCGTGGTTTGCTCGTAGAGCGCGATCATTTTTGTCAGTGTTGGAATCGGCACCCACGGATTACGATGGATCGATGTGCGCGAGGGTTGCGCACACAGGACCATCGCATGCGGCAACGACCCGTGCATCAGTCCAAGCGTCACACCCGAATAGGCCGGGTGAATCAGTGAACCCTGCCCTTCAACAAGGACGATGTCGGCGTCGACCGCAGCTTCGATCGTGAGACGTTCTGCCGCGCCGGCAATGAAATCCGCAACCACTGCATCGACCGCGATGCCGCGTCCCTCGATCAGTATTCCCGTTTGACCAGTCGCGGCAAAGTTCACGCGATGTCCAAGTTGGCGCACCGCATTCTGCACTTGCAGCTGCGTCGTCATCTTCCCAATGTTGCAATCGGTACCGACAGTGAGAATTACCGTCGCATCGACGTCGCGTACGCGACCGTATGCGACATCGAGATCGTGCGGCGGGCGGCGCAGGTCCCGAATAGTGGCCCCTGATGCTGCGGCGACCGACGCGAACTCGGCGTCATCGCCGAGCATCGTGTGCAGGCCGCTCCAAACGTCGAGCCGAGCACGGAGCGCGTCGTTGACGATGTCGCGCCACGCTGCGGGAAATTGCCCGCCAGCCGGTGCGATGCCGATGAGCAATGCGTTTGGCGACTTTGACATTGCGTCAACGAAAGTGGCGACGACAGGAATGTCGCCGCCAAATCCGAGTACGTGTTGCGATGTCTTCCCCGCGTTCGTGCTATCGAGCACTGCGACGACTTCCGTCGGTGAATACCTGATGCACGCGTTAGCGGTCTTGGAGCTTTGCGGACCGAAGTTGCCTTCGGCAAGAATCAGAAACCGGCGATCGCCGCTCACGACCGAGGTTTGGGCTCGCGCAGGCCTTCGATTTCCGCGATGAGATCGACTTCGGCCGTCTTTGCTTGTTCTTTCGCCCCAGCGGCAAGTTGCGCTGGCGCCGCAGCGACGGCTGCCTCTGCGTTGACGGTACCTGCCGCCAACTGACGGGACGCTGCAGGCGCGGCAGCCGGCAGCATGCCCATTCGCTGCTTCAACTGGAGAAGCTGCGAGTCGGCATTGGCGCCACCAGCGGAGCGCTCGAGCTGCTTGAACTCGCCAGCGAGGCGATCGCCGCTGAACTCTTCGTCGATCTCCTGTGCAGCCTGCAACTGACGCTCGTTGGTGGTGATCTTTTCTTCCATTCGCGCGAAGGCGTCGAACGCAGAATTATCCGACAGACCGGACATCGTCTGCGAGATGCGGGCCTGCGCTTCGGCGCGACGCTGCCGCGCGAGCAACAGATTTTTCTTACGCTTCGCTTCTTCGATCTTGTCGTTCAGGTCGCGGAGCGACTGTTTCAGCTTCTCCGCTTCCATCTTGTGCGTTTCCCAGGTCATGGCGAGCTGCTGTCCATGCTCGAGGTGTTCCTGTCCACGGAGCAACGCCTGCTTGGCGAGGTCGTCGCGCCCTTCCTGCACGGCAAGCATCGCGCGCTTGTCCCAATCGTCGGCGAGCTTGAATTCGGCGTCCGCCTGGTCTTTGAGGCGCTTTTCGTCGGCGATGGTCGCGGCAACCTGTTGCTTGGCCTTCGCGAGTTGATTGCGCATGTCGACGATGATCTGATTCAACATCTTCTCGGGATTCTCGGCCGAAGAGATGAGGTCATTCAAATTCGATTTGATCAGCGACGAGAAACGATCGAAGATGCCCATGGTTCAGCGAACCTCTCGGAAAGCGGCCAACTCGCGCATGTGCGTGGTCAGCGAGAGCGTCAGGCTTTCATACGAGGCGAGGAACTCTTCGTAATCGAGATGCTCGAGTTCCATGGCTTCAGTGAGCACGATGTTGTCGGCGTCGATGCCATACGACCCATGCAGCAGATCAGTCGCGTTGAGCTCGAGCAATCGACGGCTCAGTGCGGCGACTTCAGCAAGATCGGCGGGAATCGGCATCACTTTCACCCGCATCAACAGCACGGGCGGATTGTGTGTGATGACAACATCAAAATCGAGTGGACCGCTTGGTCGTACAATCCAGAGTCCGGGATCGACCTCGGAGTGAGAAGCACCATCGGTGCCGAGTCGATCCAGAAACGCTTCAACGTCTTCACGAGTAACCATTAGGGCGATTCCTTGGGTTTGGTCCCACCACCGTACGGCGTGGAGGGCAGGAGCGTTTCGTCAGATCGGCACGCAGACGCAAAATTTCTGGTATTTGTGAAGCTATGTGCACGGCGTCAGGTCGGCCACGGCATGTCAGTGAATCCGCGCGCCCCCGATTGGAGACGAATGTCACGGTACCCTTCAGTCAGGGACAGCGCCCGACCTGCAACGCAGAGCCACGTCCTTCGGCGTTGAAGAGCAATTGACCATCTGCTAGCCAGACCACACCTTCGCCCATCCGTTGACGCAATGGGGCAAGCGAGCAGCGATGTTCGAGTGTGCCAGGTCGACCGGTGATCGGGTCGGCAGAGAATATGTAGACCTGTTCATAAGTACGAACGGCGAGACGACGCGCGCCGGTGCTGTCCGGTGACGACAGCGACGCATCGGTGATCCAAGTGCGGTCGTTGGAGGCGAGGGGGATGATCGGAAGCGAGTCGATCAGAATCGCGACATGCTCGCCCCCGTTATTCCAGACTTCTGGGGGAAGGCGATAAAGCCGCGTGGGACGGGAAGTTCCATCCGGCCGGAACAAGGGCCGCTTGGTAAGCAGCCAAATACTCGTATCTGGCGAGACCCACATGGCCTCCACATCGCGCGGCCCGTCCGGATATCGAAAGCGGAGCTCGACAGCCGCGGTGGTGAGGGTATCGCCCGGAGTGGGCTCAGCGACGCGCCAGATCACCACCGACCCATGTTTCGCGCCATTGTCACCCACATCGCCGATGTAAACGCATGTCCCGTCGGTGCATGGACCAATGGCAATCGCTTCCCAGTCGCGATTGCTCGCACCGCTCACACGCGCGACGCCGAGTGACGCCCCGCTGCTGTCGTAGGCAAAGAGCTCGGGATCGTTGCCGCTGTCGTTTTGCGACCAGAAGACATTGCTGCGCTGCGTACTACGGACGACACCAGAGGCTTCGACCAGCCTCGATGCTTTCAGCGCTCCAATTGTCGCGACTGCAGTCAGTGCGGGAATCGCGCGATTGGCAGGCGCAGCGCCTTGCTTCTCACATGCCGTGATCAGGATCGAGAGGGCAATGACGAGGGCCGCGCGCGCGCGCGAACGAACGCTCACTCGCGGCGTTTGAGTTCGTACAGGCGTTCACGCGCGAGACGGCGACCCGTGGGCGTGGCGGCGAGTCCTCCACCGGCAGTTTCGCGGTAGCGCACGTCCATCGCTTCACCGATCTCGCCCATGGTGTCGATGACTTCGTCGGCGGGAATGGCGAACTCGATCCCGGCCATTGCCATTTCGATCGCGGCGAGTGCGATTGCGGCGCCGGTCGCATTGCGAAAGACGCACGGCAACTCCACCA
>JAYUWD010000141.1:0-1983 GCA_043753735.1 Gemmatimonadaceae bacterium | reverse complement strand
TCTCCGCGCTGGGTTGCATGAGCTGCGTCGTGAAGGTCGCGATATCGATGTTCGCGCCGCACACCACCAATCCAACACGTTTGCCATCGAGGCGAGTGCGGAGTGGATACATGAGTGCGGCCAGTGCGGCGGCACCGGCCGGTTCGACGGCAAGCTTTGCGACCCGGAAAATCAAACGCATGGCATCGCGGAGCTGGTCGTCGTTCACCAGCACCACTTCGTCCACGAACTTGTAGTTCATCGCAAACGAGTACGGTTCGCATCGCGGCGCGCCAAGGGAATCGGCAATCGTGCGCACCGCGTCGATCGCCTGCGGTGAACCGGCCTCGAAGCTCCGCTTCATTGTATCGGCGCCTTCGGGTTCCACGACGTACACCGCCGTCTCGGGACTCATCAGCTTGACCGCGCAGGCGACACCGCCGGTCAGTCCACCACCACCAGCGGCAACGATCACTGCATCGAGCGACGTGCCCGCCTCGCGCACTTGGTCGATGAACTCCATGCCGACCGATGCAGTGCCAAGCGCAGTTTTGGGTCCTTCGTAGGGATGAACGAATGTGCGCCCTTCGCTCGCTTCAATCTCGCGCACCCGCGCAAATGCATCGTGCACATTCTCTACCAGCTCCACTGTTGCACCAAGCTCTCGACACAGCTGCACGCGAAACGCATTCGCCGTTTTAGGCATGACAACTTTGGCTGTGGTGCCAAGCTGCCGCGCAGAATACGCGAGCGAGATGGCATGATTTCCCGCCGACACGCCGGTGACGCCGCGCGCGAGGGCGGCTGCATCGAGATCGAGCATCACCGACAGCGCACCCCGCGGTTTGAAACTCCCCGTTCGCTGAAACAACTCTTCCTTGATCCACACCGTTGTCCACTCACCAACGGCGGCCGCAAGCGCATCGTCAACCAACTGCCGTATAGGTGTGGTGATCACAAGGTCGCCAAGCTTGGCGCGGTTCGCGCGAATGGCGTCGATGGTTGGTGATTCGAATTCAGTCGTGGTCACGGCGCGCGGCGTGTAGGGTGCGTGTGTTGTTCAGGTCAAATGTATAGCCGAAATCCTGCGCAGACGATGCCCACGGCGGTCAGCGTCCTGGGACACGTGAACTCCTGCGTTTGCCGGCCATCGTTTTCACCGCTTCCCCCGCGCGTCAGTGCCACTGAACTTTGGATTCAACGCACACGTCGCCTCATTGCGCGCTCAATGAGCAACGCCACGCCGACCCCGCACGCGTACGAGGCCAGATCGCGTAGGTCAAACCCAGATCCGAAAACCAGATGTCCAAGCGTCGTCCCACGCAGTGCGTCAAGCGCGAATGTGTGAATGAGTTGACTGAGTTCAACAGTGAAACTGATTGCGAGTGCGATCGCCCCGCGAGTCCGCATCTCGCTCTGCGGAATCATGACGCCTACCCACCACGCCATCATCATCGACCACAGCGCATCGCCGATGACGTCCCGCGCTACGTCGCCGAGCGCGTAACCATGAAAGTGTACAACGAGACCGACGCCCATTGTGGTCACCGCGAGTGCACTGAATTGCCAACGACGGAGCATGAGGCGTGTCTGGATTGCGAAGCGCGGCTACTGACCCGCGGCCCGCTGCTGTCGAAGCACCTCGTACGCGGCAATCGCCACAGTCGTCGAAAGATTCAGCGATCGCACACGTGACGAGTGGATCGGCATCGAAACAAAACGATCGCGATAACGCTCATGCAACTCCGCCGGCAATCCTCCGGTTTCGCGCCCGAAAATGAGCACGACGTCATTGGGCCCATGGAGTGGCGCATCCCAAAAGAGGCGCGTGGCCTTTGTCGAGAAAAAATACGGCTCACCAAGCGTACTCAACTCACGCTCGAATGCTTCCCAGCTTGGCCACAGTCGCACATCGACATGCTCCCAATAGTCGAGCCCTGCGCGTTTCACCTCGCGTTCGTCCAGCGAAAAGCCGAGCGGTTCGATCAAATGCAACGTCGCACC
>JAYUWD010000140.1:0-6217 GCA_043753735.1 Gemmatimonadaceae bacterium | reverse complement strand
CCACCAGAGCTGCGGTTGCATCTGGAGCACTCAACGTCTCTGCACCCAGCGTCGCGAGTCGATCCACTTCCTCGGCGCGGCGTGTTGCGGTGTCTGCGGTCACGTTTGCGCGATACAATAGCTGTGCGGCCACGATACTGGTGATCAGGAAAGCGACCAGCACGAGCCAATCAATCGGATTGGCAATGACCAGTGTGTAGTACGGCGGTAGAAAGAGGTAGTTGAACGCAAGGAAGGCACCGCCCGCGATGCTCAGTCCGAGTATGCGACCACCGGCCGAGCTGGAGCCAAGAACGATCAGCAGATACGCGAGGGCAACATGCGCCTTGTCCAACTCCGCGCGGACGATAAGCAGCACGAGTGTGGTCGCGATGAGCAGTGCGAGCCAGAGCGCGATCGTTTGAGTCGTCGCGCGATTGGTCTGTGTCATTTGCCCATTACAAGTGCTTCATGTGCGTTGCATGTGCATCGCCTCGCGACGGTAGGACCGCATTACACGGGCAACACGCCGTCAGGCTCGAAACGATAGCCCACGCCGGGCTCGGTTTGAATGAAGCGTGGACGCACGGGATCGCCTTCAATCTTGCGCCGCAGGTGGCCGACGTACACACGCAGATACTGTTGCGCATCGCCCTCGGCGTTTCCCCACACCGCGCCGAACAGCTGACGGTGGGTCATGGTCTGTCGTGGATGTTGCACCAGCGCGCGCAGCAGTGCGAACTCGGTCGGCGTAAGATGCACAAGTGTGTCGTCACGTTCCACGCGTCGAAGCTGGACATCCACCGTGATATCGCCAAACCGGACCACGGCATTGGCGGAGGGTGCAGTTGCTATCGACCGCGCATGCCGAAGCCGTACACGCACGCGCGCCAGAAATTCTACCGTGGAAAACGGTTTCGTCATGTAGTCGTCGGCGCCCGCGTCGAGGAGCGAGGCCTTCTCCGTGTCCTGATGACGCGCCGACAACACAAGAATTGGTGCAAGCGACCATCGACGAATTTCGCGGCAGACTTCAAGACCTGACCGATCGGGGAGACCGAGATCGAGAATGATGAGCGATGGCAACTCGGCCGCGGCGGCGTCAATTCCCTGTGACCCGGTCGCAGCCTCAAGGACACGCACTTCGATACGCGCGCCGTCTGCGCCGAGTAGCGCGTCGGCGGTCAGCGCGTTCGATACAAGCCGTCGAATCTGCGGTTCATCGTCGATGACCAGGACGGTAAGCGTCCCGGTCTGGGGCTGCGGTTCTGCCGTCATGCGTGAACGTTAGGGCAGCGCGGCCCCAGCGGACAAGGAAATTCATGCAACCGCGCCATCTACCGACGGCCGGGTATGGGACACATTCTTGAGGGTGATCTGCGTACGCATTCTCGTGGTCGTCCTTTTCCACGTCGCCCATGTCCCCTCCGCTTTCGTACGGCATTGCTCCCGTCGGCTACCGGCTCCCTGAGGCGACCACACTCGGCGCGGTGCATTTGCAGGTTGCCGATCTTGCGCGCTCGATCACGTACTACCGCGATGTGATCGGTCTGCGCGTACTGTCGTCAACGGCGCAGAACGCGTCGATGGGTCCACATGGCGAAGAGCGCACCGTGATCGAGTTGCATGAGTTGCGTGGCGCGGCTCCGGTTGAGCCCCGAGGTCGACTTGGCCTCTTTCACGTTGCGATTTTGCTTCCCGATCGCGCCGCACTCGGCCGATTTCTCGCGCATCTTGTGAGCTTGGGCGAACGTGTCGGCATGTCCGACCACTTTGTGAGCGAAGCGCTGTACCTCAACGATCCGGACGGACTTGGCCTCGAAGTGTACGCCGATCGTCCACGCAAAAGCTGGCGTGCGGAAGGAGGGCAGTTGGTGATGGGAACCGAGCCGCTCGATGCGCGCGCCGTGATCGCCGCCGCCACTGACGAACCGTGGACGGGTGCACCGGCCGGGACCATTGTCGGGCATGTACACTTGCACGTCGGTGATCTCACGCAAGCCGCAGCGTTCTATCACGAAGGACTCGGCTTCGACAAGACGGTCTGGGAGTATCCCGGCGCCCTGTTCATGTCCGCGGGTGGCTATCACCACCACCTTGGCACAAATAGCTGGGCGCGTGATGCGGTGGCACCGGCGGCGAACGAAGCGCGTCTGCTCGAGTGGCATCTCGTCGTTCCGGCCAGCGACGACATTCGCGCGATGCGTGCACATCTCGACCAAACAGGGATCGCGGTTCAGCAGGACGGGAGCGATCTTCTGCTGCACGACCCGTGGGGCACGCGCGTGCGCGTTGTTCCGTCGTCTGCTTGATCAAACACTACCCACTTTCGCTCCTACCCACCAGCGAGGAAGTTCGGATGCGTTGTCTCCGCTCGATTGTCGTTGCCGTTGCTTTCACATTCACTGCTGCGCTGCCGCTGAAAGTGCAGGCGCAGCAAACGGGCGGATTCAAAACGACTGCACCGCTCCCCTGGCCACCGGTCGCGACGTTCTCGATTCTCGGCTACGATCCGGCCACGGGAGAAGTTGGCGGTGCGGTGCAATCACGCGTATTCGCTGTGGGCAACGGTGTGCTTTGGGCGGAGGCAGGAGTTGGCGTGGCGGCGACGCAAGCGATTGTCGACGTAAGCTACGGCCCGCAAGCGATCTCGTTGTTGCGGCAGGGCGTCAAGCCGATCGATGTCATCAAGCAGGTCTGGGAGGGCGACCCCGACCCGCGTCCCGCTGATTGGACCAAGTATGGTCGTCAGTTTGCGGTTATCGATGCGCAGGGTAACGTCGCTGCCTACACCGGTCCGAGGGCCAGCGAATGGGCGGGTGACAAGCAGGGAAAATTCAGTACCGCTCAGGGCAACATTCTTGCCGGTCCCGACGTCGTAAACGCGATGGTCAAAGCCTTCGAATCGACGGAAGGTCATCTGTCATTCCGTTTATTGGCGGCACTTGAAGCGGGTCAACTCGCGGGCGGCGACAAACGCGGCATGCAATCAGCCGCGATGGTGATCGTGAAGAAGGACGCCGGTGTCTGGCTGCACAATGATGTGGTAGTGCGGCTGCAGGTGGACGATAATCCCGAGCCGATCAAGGAATTGCGTCGGCTTGTCGAGAAGGCAGCGACGATGCGTCGGCCATCTCCGCGCACTAACCGCTGAGATGCCTTTGCTGCGCGTCGAGCTGCAGTTCAACGCGGCTGTACATCGCGTCACACAGGTTGAGCACTACGCGATCGGAAAGCGTGTAGACGACGCGCAGTCCTTTCTTGCGCCGAGTGACGAAGCCCTGTCCGTACAGGATTTGTAGATGACGCGACGCATTCGCCTGTCCCAAACCGGTCTCGTGGACCAGCTCACTGACCGTTTTCTCTCCCTCGCGCAACGTCACCAGCAGTTGGAGTCGCGCGGGTTCTCCAAGCGCTTTAAATCGCTCGGCAAGCAGCTCGAGCATTCCGTGCGACATCGCACTCGAGTTCGGCATGATGATCCTTTGCCAGTGCTGTGCGTGAAAGTACTCGCGTTCATGACGCGTGATGTTGAGCAGCTCATCATGCAAACAGTTCAATTCCCGTGCCGCACGGCCGAGGGACTTCGCATATGACATGCTCGCGTCTGCTGGTTCGTCGCTCCGAGATTACCGAATGCCGTATATCAACGAGCGAAGAACCGACGCTCGACACGATCAAGCAGGGCCAGCTGTTGTTCAAAGTCGATCGATTCGGATTCTCGGCGAACAACATCACCTACGTCGCACTCGGTGATGCGATGCACTACTGGGATTTCTTTCCGGTCGATGCAGAGTGGGGCTCGATTCCGGTGTGGGGCTTCGCTGACGTGCTCGCGTCAAAGCACGATGGCGTGGCCGTCGGCGATCGCTATTTCGGCTATTGGCCGATGGCATCACACGCCGTAATGCAGCCCAGTCATGCCAGCAACCACGGCTTCGTCGACGGCACGCCAGGTCGCGCGCAATTGCCGACCGTCTACAATCAGTATCAGCGGACCGCAGCCGATCCCGGATACGATGTGTTGCAGGAAGATGAATACATGCTGTTGCGCCCGTTGTTTGTGACGTCGTTCATGCTGGAAGACTTTCTGCAGAGCAATAATCACTTTGGCGCGGATGTGATTGTCGTCACGAGCGCTTCCAGCAAGACGGCATACGCATTGGCCCATCTTGCCGCTTTGCAACCCAAGCCGCGTCCAGCAATCGTCGGGCTGACATCGGCGAGCAACGTTGCGTTCGTTGGCGGACTCGACTGCTACGATCAGGTTTTGGCCTACGAGCAGATCGAGTCGCTCGATGCCTCGGCCCGCGTCGTGTACGCCGATTTTTCAGGCAACGCGACGCTACGTGATCGAGTGCACCGGCACTTTGGCGCGAACGTCGCACACAGCGCCATCGTGGGCATGACAGACTGGGACGAGCTCGCGCCAGCCCATGGCTTGCCCGGTGCCAAGCCGACGCTGTTTTTTGCGCCAACGCAAATCAAGTTGCGCGCCGCCGAGTGGGGTCCGGGTGGGATCGAGCAACGCGTAGCGGGCGCATGGAAAGGGTTTCTGCCGTCGCTCGCACAATGGATGACCGTAACTCATTGCTCCGGCGGAGATGCCGCGATGCAACTGTATCGCGACATGCTCGCTGGCCGCGCGCAGCCGCGCGATGGCTTTACCGTTTCGCTCTGACCAAAAACTGGAAGCGGCCCAGTATCACTTCGCGAATTGGCAAAATTACGCTACTCGCGCCGCAGCCGTGCGCGTCAGGCTACCGTACGCTCGCAGGCCCCCGAACATTCGCGGGCCTGCGATGAGAGCCACCGCAACGCATCGCTGGGCGCCATTGGTCGGAAGAAGAGAAATCCCTGTCCGAGTTGGCAGCCCAACAGAATGAGTTGATCCCGCTGCGCAACGCTTCAACGCCTTCCGCAACGGTGCGCAAACCGAGCGTATCACCGAGGGCGATGATCGTTCGCGCGAGGGCAGCATCGGAACCACCCCGTGCGACACCTTCGACAAAGGCGCGATCGATCTTGAGCACATCGACGGGAAATTTCTGCAGATAACTCAAGCTCGAGTAGCCAGTTCCGAAGTCGTCGATGGCCAGACGAACGCCCAGCTCCTTAAGCGCGCGCAACGTCGTCAACGTGTCCTCGGTCCGCTGCATGATCACGCTTTCGGTGATCTCGAACGTGACATGACGCGCCGGTGCGAGCGTGTGGCGCAGCGCATCCGCGACCAGTTCGACAAACCCCTCTTCGGCGAGCTGTCGACCCGAGATGTTGACATTCACCGACGGAAGCCCGCAAGATCGCGCCCTTCATCGCACCAGAGGCGGCGCCACTGTTCGAGCTGCATGCATGATTGCACCAACACACAACCGCCGAGCGGCACGATCACCCCGGTCTGCTCCGCGAGTGGAATGAAATCGAGCGGTGATGTTGCACCGCGGGAGGAGTGCTGCCAACGCAGGAGTGCTTCAAGTCCGCGCACAGAGCCGTCGGCGAGCTCCACGATCGGTTGAAACACCAACGAGAAGCCGGCGACCGTCGGATCGACCGCTGCGTCGCGCAGATCGGATTCGAGCTGCAATCGCTGCATGATTGCCTCGTGCATCGCGGGCTCGAAAATGGCGTGTTGCGCCTTCCCTGCTTCTTTCGCCTCATACATCGCAACATCCGCGTTGCGCAGCAGCGTGTCGGCGTCGATCGACGCAGCGGCGTGCGCCACTCCGACACTCGCCGAAATCATCATGCCTCGCCCATCCAGTGTGACCGGCACGCGCAAAGCGTCGCGGATGCGGGAGACAATGGTAAGCACCTCGGCCTCATCCACAACTTCTTCGAGCAGCACGGCAACTCATCGCCCCCCAGGCGAGCCACGGTATCGCTCACACGTGTCGCGCGGCGCAGCCGTTCACTGACAGCGACCAGCATCCGGTCCCCCGCGGCATGACCAAGCGTGTCGTTCACCACCTTGAATTCGTCGAGGTCGAGAAACAAAACCGTTGCACGGGGATCTGCGCCGCTTCGTGCAATACGTTCAAGCGCCTGTTCGACGCGATCGCGGAAAAGTGCACGATTGGGCAGTCCAGTGAGCGGATCGTGAAATGCCCCGTGTACCAGGCGCGCTTCGAGTCGCTTGCGGTCAGTCATGTCGCGAAGGACCGTTTGGATTGCCGGACCGCCTTCGTAGACGATCTCGACAGACGCAGCCTCGACTTCGACCATCCCTCCGTCCGGACGA
>JAYUWD010000139.1:0-18964 GCA_043753735.1 Gemmatimonadaceae bacterium | reverse complement strand
CACAACATCGTCTGCTGCTGAATCGCGCCCCCCGCATCGACGATCGCACATTGTCGCGCAAACTCGACTTCGGAAGCGCGCTCCACGCCTGAGAAGCTGTTGAGATTCTTGATTTCCGTACGCGTGCCGAGTGTGGTCGATCCGCAAAGTCGCACCGAGATGTTGACGTCGACGCGCAACGACCCTTCTTCCATGTTCGCGTCGGACACGTCGGTGTATTCGAGAATTTGCTTCAATCGGCGGAGATAAATGCCCGCCTCAGCGCCTGATCGAATGTCGGGCTCCGATACGATCTCCACGAGCGGAGTGCCAGAGCGATTCAGATCGATCGCGCTCCATTCGGGGTAGCGATCGTGCACCGATTTACCTGCGTCTTCTTCCATGTGCACGCGCGTAATGCCGATGCTGTGCGGAATGCCCTTGTCATCGCGGCTGACCTCGACGCCACCTGCAGTCGCAAGCGGTCGATCGAACTGCGAGATCTGGTATCCCTTGGGAAGATCGGGGTAGAAGTAATTTTTTCGCGCAAAGATCGAGACGGGGTGCACGGTGCAGCCCAGTGCGAGCGCGGCGCGGGTGGCGAGCGAGACCGCACGTTCATTCAGCGCTGGCAACGCACCAGGAAGCCCCAGACACACAGGGCACGTGTTGCTGTTTGGTGCATCACCGAACGTCGTGCGGCAGCCACAAAACGCCTTGCTTTTAGTTTTGAGCTGACAGTGTACTTCAAGGCCGATGACGAGTTCGTAGCGATCAGCGTAGTTCGCGTTGCTCATCGATGTGCCTCTGAACCCAGCGCGGCCTCGAGCGCGTACGCAGCGCGAAACATCGTCGCTTCATCGAAGTGCGATGCGATCAACTGCGCACCGACCGGCAGGCCATCCACGCGACCGATCGGCTGCGACATTGCAGGCACACCAGCAAGATTCGCCGTCACCGTGAAAATGTCGCTCAGGTACATCTCGTACGGATCCGAAACTGCGCCAAGCGGAAATGCCGTGGTTGGTGTCGTCGGTGTAAGGAGCAGATCGATTCCGTCGGCGAAGACGCGTGCGAAGTCGTCGGAGATCAGTCGACGCACGGCCTGCGCGCGCTTGTAGTAGGCGTCATAGTATCCCGCGCTCAAGACGTACGTACCGAGCAGAATGCGGCGCATGACTTCCGGGCCGAAACCGCCTGACCGCGTGTGTTCATACATCTCGCGCAGATCATTTCCGGGGACTCGCAGTCCGTAACGCACTCCATCATACCGGGCCAGGTTACTCGACGCTTCAGCGGGTGCGACGATGTAATAAACCGGAATCGCGAGTTCGGTATGCGGTAGCGAAACGTCACGAATTTCGGCGCCAAGCATTCGCAACGTGTTCGCTGCGCGATCGGTGAGCGCGCGAATGCGCGGGTCGAGTGTTTCCGGGAAGTATTCGCGCGGTCGTCCGACACGAAGCCCTGACAGCGGCTGCGTCGGCGCGATCATTCCGTGCAGCTGGCGATAGTCGGCAACGGGACGCGTGCTCGACGTTGCATCGAGCGGGTCATGTCCAGCCATCACGCTCAGCGCGAGTGCGGCATCGTCGACGGTGCGTCCAAAGACACCGATCTGCTCGAGGGATGACGCATACGCAACGAGACCGTGTCGACTCACGCGCCCGTACGTTGGCTTCACGCCGACCACGCCACAGAAAGCGGCGGGCTGCCGCACCGATCCGCCCGTCTCGGAGCCGAGTGCGATGCGCACAATTCCAGATGCAACGGCGACGGCGGAACCACCCGATGACCCGCCTGGAACGCGTGTGTCATCATGCGGATTGCGCGCGGGGCCGAACGCACTGTTTTCTGTAGACGAGCCCATCGCAAATTCGTCCATGTTGGTCTTGCCAATGACAATCGCGCCTGCGTCGCGGAGTCGCTTGATCGCGGTGGCTTGGTATGGACTGATGTAGTCAGTAAGGATTCTGGAGCCGCACGTAGTTGGGAGTCGCAGCGTCGCGATGTTATCCTTGACGGCAATGGGCACGCCCGCGAGTCGCACGTCGTGCGTACCGCGGAACGGCGATGTGGACACTTGCGCGGCTTCCGCGTGCGCGCCATCGGGATCGATTGACAAGAACGCATTGAGTCCGTCTGCGCCGGCGCAAACTTCGTGCATGCGTGCGAACGTCGCCTCGACCAATTCAATCGGCGGCAGTGTACCAATGGCAACCGCGTCGGCCAGATCGGTGGCGGGCCGCGCGAACGGGCCGGTAGGAACCGTGCGATTCATCTTTCGTCTCCGCTGTCGGCGCCGGCGGGGTGACCATGCGTGGCAAGACGTGGAACGAGGAAGAATCCGTCACGGAATTCCGGTGCGAACGCAGCGTGTTCACGCGCTAATGGCACGGGTGTGTTGTGATCGGAGCGAAGCGACATGCCCTGCGGCGCCGTTGGCTCCAGCGCGTCGCCGATATCAACGCTCTGGAGCACGTCCATGTGCGCGAGTATCCCATTCAATTGCGTGACCAGCGCGGGTATGGCGGCATCGTCGATGCCGAGGCGCGCAAGCAATGCGATGTTCCGCACGTCGTCATCTGAGACCGCCATTTACTCCCACCCGCGTTCGAGTTTTGCCTGCGCCACCACGAGCGTTTTTCGTCCGATCGCTTCATCGTCGAAGTCGATCCGGACTTTTGCGTCTCGACCAGATCCGGTGAGCTCTGCAATCGTACCGCTCCCGAATTTTGCATGACGCACGCGTTCACCGATGGTAAAGCTCGGCGCGTCCTGCGATTCATCTTCAGGCTCGATCGGAGTTGGACGTGATGATCCCGGACGGGCAGGCGTCGCAGACCAGCTCTTGGGTGCCTTCCCAAAGGGCGTCTCGCCGCCGCGCGATGCCGCACTGCCGTACGGGCCAACCGCGCGCGGAGGCCCGCTCGTTCCGCCGGAGCCACCGCCATAGCTGCTGCGTCCCCAGCTTTCATCGCCGCCGCCAGGGCGTCCTGCGCCGCCGTAGGCGCGTCTGCCCTCAGTGCGCGCGCGCATACTCTGCTGGCGTTCGGCAAGCGATGCAGTGATCGACCGGAGAAAGCGCGAAGGCATCGAGATCATCATCTCACCGTTGCGGCGACGTTGCTCCGCGCAGGTGAGGTACAGCTTCTTTTCGGCGCGCGTGATGCCAACGTAGAACAGACGCCGCTCCTCTTCGAGCTGCTTCGGATCCTCGGCCGCGCGCGCAAGTGGAAAGAGCCCGTCTTCCAGCCCGGATACGAAGACCAGCGGAAACTCGAGTCCCTTGGCGTTGTGCATCGTCATCATCGTCACGGCATCAGCATCAGGGTCGAGACGATCGATGCCCGCGACCAGAGTTGCCTTTTGCAGAAAGTGATCGAGCGGTGTGAGGCCAACCTCCCCACCGTCATCGGCAACAACTTCTGCGGCACCGGCAATCATTTCACGTACGTTCTCGCTGCGATCGGCACCCTCGGGTCCTTCCGCGCGCAGATGGTCGTGATAGCGAATCGCTTCCACAACATCGCGCAGCAGTTCGTCGACCGCGGCATCGGCAGCCTGGGTGCGAAGCTGCTGCACGAGTGTCGTAAACGTTTCGAGTGCGGCTCGCGGACCCGGTCGCATCGAGGCGAGGACGTCAACGCGCGTTGCGATTTCGAGCAGCGAAACGCCCTCAAGTGCTGCGCGCTCTGTCAGCGTTGCCAACGTCACGTCACCAAGGCCGCGCTTCGGGACGTTGACCGCGCGTCGGAAGGCTTCGTCGTCTGCGGGATTGGCGACAAGTTTGAGATACGCCATCAGATCGCGAATTTCGCGGCGATCATAGAATCGCACTGCGCCCACAAGTCGATACGCAATGCCGCGACGGCGGAACGCGTCTTCGACGGCTCGGCTCTGCGCGTTGGTGCGATAGAGCACGGCACAATCGCGACGCGCCCAATCACCGCGTGCCGTGCGATCGATGATGATTTCGGCAATGAAATCGGCTTCATCCCGCTCATCGAGCGTCTGCATGAGCGTGACCGGCTCGCCCGCGGGGCGCGTCGCGCGAAGGGTCTTGCCTCGCCGTTCGGTGTTCTCCGCAATGACCGCGTTGGCGAGCGACAGGATGTTCGGGGTCGAGCGGTAGTTCTCCTCAAGACGAACGATCTTAGCGCCCGGAAAATCGCGCTCGAAGTCGAGGATGTTTCGGATGTCCGCGCCGCGCCAGCCATAAATGGACTGGTCGTCGTCACCGACCACCATCACGTTGCTGTAGCCGCCGCCCATCAGCGACACGAACTTGTACTGCGCCGCATTGGTGTCCTGATACTCGTCGACGAGCAGGTAGCGAAAGCGGCGTTGATAGTGCGCGCGGAGTGCGTCATCGCGTTGCAGCGCGCGGACGGGCAGCACCAGAAGGTCGTCGAAGGTGACCGCGTTTGCCTTCTCAAGTGCGGTCTCGAGATCGGAGTAGCAGCCGGCAACTGTCTTGGAGAAAACGTCGTACGCGGTGGTCGCGAACTCGCTCGACGAGACGAGAGCGTTTTTCGCATCGGAAATCGCACCAAGAATGGCCTTCGGCGCAAACTGCGACGGACTCACACTCCGACGTTCCATCACGCGTTTTAGTGCGCCAAGCGTGTCGTCTTCGTCGTAGATCGTGAAATTCTGCTGCCGTCCAACAATCGGCGCAACGCCGCGCAGCATGCGCGCCCCCAATGCATGGAAGGTGCCGCACCACATTCCCTTGGGCTCGTGGCCGAGGAATTTGGCGATGCGCGTACGCATCTCGCCGGCGGCCTTGTTCGTGAAGGTGACCGCGAGGATTTCGTGGGGCGCGACGTTGCGTGTGCCGATCAGTCGCGCGATGCGCGTTGTGAGAACACGCGTCTTTCCCGAACCTGCACCCGCCAGGACCAGCATTGGCCCGTCGTCGTGCGCGACGGCTTCCCGCTGCGACGGATTCAGGCCGCGAGTGATTGCGTCAAGATCGAGCGTGGGTGCTGCGGGTACGTCGAACAGGGTGCCGGTCCAGCCCGTCGTTGTCATCCGTGCAAGATAACGTCGAAGGCCGCTCCGCGACTGACGTCCGCCAGCAACAATTTTCCGCCGTGGTTTTCCGCCACGATGCGGCGCGCGAGCGAGAGGCCGATCCCCCAGCCCCGTTCCTTGGTGCTGAATCCGGCGTCGAAAATTCGTTTCCGGAGGTGGCGCGGAACACCGGGCCCGTCATCGGCCACTCGAATACGGACGCCCCCCTCAGGGAGGCTGTTGGCCGATACCACCACGCTGCCATCCCGACCGCCGAGCGCGTCGATCGCGTTTTTGATCAGCACCTCGAGTACCCATTCAAGCAGGACACCGTCGCCGTGTGTAACGAGCGCGCCCTGGGGATGTTCAGCAGTGACTGATACGCGCTTTGCGAGCGTGGGGGCGCGTGCCGCGAAATAGGCCACCAGTCGATCGACAAGCGCGGTACAATCGACTTGGTCGGTGCGTGCCGGCCGCCCAATTCGCTCGAAGCGGTGCGAGACGCGCTCCAGTCGCAGCAAATCCTGCCCCATCGCTTCGACGGCCCGCGTCGCAGTCGCGCCGGTCGCCTCATCGTGCAGCAGCTCCAGCCAGCCGGCAATGGCGGAAAGCGGCGTGCCGAGTTGGTGCGCGGCCTCACGCGCCATGCCGGCCCACACCTTTTCGCGTTCAGCGCGGCCGCGTTCGATAAGCGCATACAGGCCAAAAGCCAGCAGCAGCCCGATCCCCGCCGCCTGCAAGATCGGGATGACGCGAAGTCCCTTCACGATCGGGCTGTCGCCGTAGTGGACACCGCCGAAGCCCGGCTCGAGGATCGGTGCGTTATGGCGATCGAGTTCGATGACGTACGCCTTCATGCGCGGATCGTCCAACGGTGCATCGAACGGCAAATTCGCGGCGTCGTTTACGTTGCCCTTCGAATCGGTGAGTACCAGCGGCAACCCTGACTCACGCACCTGCGCGGCCAACTCGAAGAGAAGCGCCGAGGGGTCCGCGGTCGAGCTCGTGTCGAGCAGCGCGCGATACACACGCGAGTAGATGCGCGCCTGGGACGATGCCGCCGTGCGCAGCTGCGAGACGACATGCTGGGTGTAGCCGACATACCACGCGAGCAGTGCGAGGACACCCAACACCACCAATCCAACGGACCAGCGACGACGGCGCATTGGCGGCGAGTGGGATCGCCGCGGTCAGCGACGCAACAAGTGACGCGAGGCCGGACGCGGCGCGCAGTGCGGGCAGCCTTGAACCATCACAGCGTCGCGCGCCCCACGTAGCGATGAAGCGCTTCGGGCAGCACTACCGAACCATCAGGCTGCTGGTAGTGCTCGAGCAGACACGCAATGATGCGAGAAAAAGCGAGTGCCGATCCGTTGAGCGTGTGCACAAAGCGCGGTTTTTCGCCAGCTGATGGGCGATAGCGAATGTTCGCGCGACGCGCCTGAAAATCGGTGAAGACACTGCAGCTCGACACCTCGAGCCACTTCCCGACGCTGGGTGCAAACACTTCGAGATCGTACGTCTTCGCACTTCCGAATCCTGTGTCGCCGGCCGCGAGAAGTACGACGCGATACGGCAGACCAAGCCGTTGCAGAATCACTTCGGCGTGACCGAGCAGCTTTTCGAGTTCATCATGCGACGTTTCCGGCGTCGCGTAGCGTACCAGCTCGACCTTGTCGAACTCGTGCACGCGCAGAAGACCGCGTGTGTCCTTGCCCGCTGAACCAGCTTCACGACGGAAGCAAGCACTGAACGCGCAGAATGCCTTCGGCAGCTGCGACACATCGAGAATTTCGTCGCGATAGAGGTTCGTGACCGGCACTTCTGCGGTCGGGATCAGAAAGAGATCCTCTTCCTTCAACGCGTACATGTCATCGGCGAACTTGGGGAGCTGCGCGGTGCCGAGCATGCTTGCGCCATTCACGACCAGCGGTACCCACAGCTCTTCGTAGCCGTGCTCATTGGTGTGAACGTCGAGCATCATGTTCATGAGCGCGCGGACCAGTCGCGCGCCACCACCACGATAGACGATAAAACCCGAACCGCTGATCTTCGCGCCCCGCGCCAGATCGAGAATTCCGAGGGATTCGCCGATTTCCCAGTGCGGCTTGAGCGTCGCGCCGTCGGCGCGTGGAGCGCCCCAACTACGGAGCACACGATTCTCTTCCTCGCCACCCGCTGGCACTTCGTCGAGTGTGAGATTGGGCAGTTCGTACAACATCTGCGAGACGGCGGCATCGGCGGCATTTCGGCGCTCTTCGAGCGCCGTGATAGTGTCGCCGATCGCACGGCTCTCCGCGATTTGCGCGGTTGCGTCCTGCCCGGCCTTTCGCAGCTGCGCCACCTCCTGCGTGACCTTGTTGCGACGCGCCTGCTGCAGCTCGAGATCGGTGATGGCCGACCGACGATCCCGCTCGAGCATCTCGGCGCGATCGAGCATCGGAGCGAGTTCGTCGTACTTGTTACGACGGCGCATTCCGTCGCGCAGGCGATCGAGATGGTCGCGGAGCAATCGAATATCGTGCATCGAGCGATCAGTCCTTCGGAAGTCCTTCCGTAAGCGAGCGGTAGCCGCAGTTGCGATTCACCAATGAGCGCACCACAATCCGGCGCTGTGACACGATGACGCTATCGATGGTCAACTTCGCGTAGAAGAAGTCGCCGTAGATGCATCCGGCATTATGCAACTGCAACGTAAACGTTTCCCCGACGGACGCCGTGGCCGCACTGTCCAGCGTGTAGCCGGTAAGCGGCGCACGCTCGAGCTGCAGGTAGGCCGCCGTCATCTTTTGCAGTCCGATGATCGGTGCACCACCAGGTGGAAGCGGTACCACGTATTTGGCGGGGAGCAGACGCGCCTTGCCGTCAGCCGTGATATCGAACGCGACATCGAAATTGAGCTGGCCACTAGCCAGCAGTTGCGGACGCACCAGTGTTTCGGTCGAGTATTGATAGGCAGCTGGCAGCGCGTTGGACGTGCCAGTCAGGGCGTAGACGCTGTACGTGCGCGTCACGTTCTCGACTGAAGCGGGGTTCGTGAGCCCGTTGCCAGCACTGCAGGCGGCTACGACAACGGCCGAACCGATCAAGACCGGAAACGACAGCGCACGCCGAAAGGAACGACGCGCGTCGGAATGACAAGACAACAGGGTAGTCCCCATGGCAGAAGCGAGGGTGGAGGTTACCGCCCAACTCATGCCCGGGCAAGCGGTTCCATCGCTTGACTTCACCCCAGACGCCGCCCAGCGTTCCGGAATGCCAACCATTCGCGATCTCGTGAACGCACTACGCCGTCGTGATGGGGTCGACGCGGCCATCGTACTAGGCCGAGATGGCCTTCTCATCGATGGCGAAACAGATACCGCACTTGACGCTGAAGGGCTCGCAGCACATGTGCCGCCGATGGTCATGGCGGCCATGGAGTTGAGCGCGGCCGCAGGTCGCGGCGACTTCGGTCTGATGGTGCTCGAATTCGGCGCCGGTACCGCCATTGTGACGGCGGTGTCCCCGGATGCGTTGCTGCTGGTGATGCTGCGCGCCACGGCAAATCTTCCAACACTGCTGTACGACCTGCGTCGTCACCGTGCGCAGATCGCGGCAATCGTCTGACCATCTCACTAGCGGGTGATGACCGCGTGCCCGCACCGTCATCCCCACGGATTCGCGTGCTCGTTGTCGACGATGAACCGCATATCAGCTTGATCATCCGCACTCGGCTCGAGCAAGGCCCCTTCGAAGTCATGCTGGCCGAAAATGGACCGGAAGCCCTCGCGGCACTCGCGGCGTATCCGAACACTCGACTGGTGCTGCTCGATCTGATGCTGCCCGGCATGAGTGGTATCGACGTGCTGCGTGCTCTGCGCGCGGATGTTCGCTGGCAAACACTTCCCTGTCTCGTCCTCACCGCGGCTGGACAGGATGCGCAGTTTCGCGACGCTGCCGAACTTGGAGTTACTGACGTGATGACCAAACCATTCAGTCCTCGGCGCCTCTTCGACCGCGTCATCGCCATCACCGAAGCGAACAGTTTTTCATGATTCTCTGGAATGTTGTCCTCGCTGGAGGTGTCGGTTCGCGCTTCTGGCCGTTATCGACGCCTGAGCGCCCGAAGCAGCTGTTGCCATTGATCAGCGACGCGCCGATGTTGCGCGATTCACTCGATCGCATGGCACCGCTGGCGCCACCGGAGCGCACGCTGGTGCTGACGAATGCATCACTGCGTGACGCAGTGCTTGCCCTTGAACCGACTTTGCCACCGGAGAACGTGATCGCGGAACCGCGACCGGCAGGAACGTGTGCCGCGTTGGCGTGGGCAGCGCGCACGATTGCTGCGCGTACGGGACCGAAGTCGGTGATGGTGTGTGTGCATGCTGATTGGGCAATCGGCAACGTCGAACAGTACCGCGCGACCTTGCAGGAAGCGGCGTCGGTTGCAGTGTCGCAGCACGCGCTCGTGACGGTGGGTATCGTGCCTTCACGTCCGGATGTCGGCTTCGGTTACATCCAACCGGGTGCTCCGGTTGTCGTCGCCGATTCTTCCGCAATTGTCCGACGCGTTGCACGCTTTGTCGAGAAGCCGGATCACACGCGCGCCGAGGAGATGGTGTCGAACGGGTATCTCTGGAACTCGGGGATCTTTGCGTGGCGGGTGGGCGACTTGCTAGATGAAATTCGCGCGCACACGCCCGAAGTGCAGCCAGCGCTCGACGCGGCGGGCGATGATCTTGCGGCGTTCTTTGCGCAGGTGAAGTCGATAGCAATCGATGTTGGTGTGCTTGAGCGATCCGAGCGTGTGCTGGTGATCCCTGGGCAGTTTGGTTGGGACGATGTCGGCACGTGGGCCGCGCTGCATCGCGTACGCGCACACGATACGCAGGACAACGCCACCAACGGGCGGAGCTTTGCGCTGCAGGCGAGCGGCAACGTGGTGCACGCCGAAGGGTCCGCGGTTGTGCTATACGGCGTGAACGATCTTGTCGTAGTCGCGCGTGATGGGTTGGTGCTGGTCACCACACGCGAGAAGGCTGCCGATCTCAAAACGTTGCTCGATGCACTCCCCGCTGATCTGCGCGAACTGTGACCAGCTCCACGTTGCACGACCGCAGACCGAATCGCAGATGATCGTACTCTACGACGACCACCGCGCAAGGCAGTTTGAACCGTTCGCGACAACGCGTCCACTGGGTGAGATGCGCGCCGGCGCACTGCTTATTCGCGAACGTTGGGCACATGCATTGCACGACGACGTCAGTGCATTTGCCTCCGGTGAGGCGCAACGTACGTTCGTCGAATTCGATGCGCCACCATTCGTCGCGACCGGCCCTGCGGCGACACTCGCGGCCGGAACAATCGTGGTGAACACTCGCGCATTGCCATTCCTCGCGGCGCGGATGCCAGCGGACGCAAATGTGTGGGCCATCAACGGACGTGTGGCAGCCATCCGTCTGTCGGCACCCATGAACGTCGCCCTGCTGCTCGACGGCGGCTTTTCACTCGATGCTGATGCCCCATTTCCCGCCATCGAGATCGAAGGGGTCTGGCTGGATGAGGTGTGGGACATCATTCGGCATCTGAACGTCCTGCTCGCGAGTGACATTCCGGCGCTCGCCGCTCAGCTGGAGTGCTCGTCGTTGGACGATCACGGTTCAAGCGCGCGCGGACCGGTTGTCGTGGGCGCCCACCCACTGTGGCTTGAATCGGGCGCCATCGTCGAACCGTTCACTGTTTTCGACACGACACTGGGCCCGGTGCTCCTCCGTAAAGGCGCGACGGTGCAATCGTTCACACGCGTTGCAGGCCCGTGCTATGTGGGTCGCGATTCGGTGATTGTCGCCGATCGAATTTCAGGCTCGTCGATCGGTGACATGTGTCGCGTCCACGGCGAGCTATCAGCGTCAGTGTTCATCGGACACGCCAACAAAGGCCATGATGGTTTTGTCGGCCACTCGATTCTCGGTCGATGGGTCAACCTTGGCGCAGGCACCGTCACCAGCAACCTGAAGAACAGCTACGGCACCGTCGCCCTCTGGACGCCCGACGGGATTCGTGACACGGGTTTGCAATTCCTCGGCACGCTCTTCGGCGATCACGTCAAGACCGGCATCGGGCTGCGCCTTACGACGGGCACTGTGCTGGGCGCCGGTTCGAATGTGATGGACGCGATGCCTCCCAAGGCGGTCGCCCCATTTTCCTGGGGCTCGCGCGCGCCGTACGAGGCGTTCGCACTCGACAAATTCCTTTCGACCGCATCCCGCATGATGGGTCGCCGCCGTGTCACGCTCGATGACGCGCAGCGTGCGCATCTGAGCGGCGCGCATGCACACGCCGAGACCGACTCGCGCTGGCCGGCACGTTGAGCAGTCGCGGTTTGCATTTGTTCATCCTGCCGCGCTGAGCGAGACGCCCAATGCTTCGTGTCACAGTGCTCGGCAGCGGCAGTCGCGGCAACGCAATTCTGGTTGACGGAACAGAGGGAACGCTCCTCATTGACGCAGGATTTTCGGCGCGCAGCATCATGAAGCGCATGGAGGCCGTGGGACGTCGTCCCGATCAGGTTTCGGCGTTGGTGCTTACGCATGAACACACCGACCACGCGAGCGGCGCTGTCGCTGCCTGCGCGCGATGGGCATGGCCGCTGCACGCAACAAGCGGGACGCTCAACGCGATGCGTGAGATGGCTTCTGGGTGCCCCAGCGCCGCGTCGGCTCTGTCCACGACGACGTCGACCAAGGTGCACGGATTCGATGTCACGGCAGTGCCAGTACCGCACGACTCTCGGGAATGTGCAGCGCTCGTGCTCACCGATCGGCGGAGTGGGCTGCGCGTCGGGATTGCGATGGACCTGGGTCACGTGCCGAGTGCGCTCCCTGCGGCGTTTGAACGGCTCGATCTGCTTGTTGTCGAGTCCAATCACGACGAGCGGCTGCTTGCAGACGGGCCGTATCCGTGGTCCCTCAAGCAGCGCATCAGCGGTCAATTGGGGCACTTGTCGAATGGCGCTGCAGCCGCATTTGCCGCGGCCTGTGCGCATCGCTGCCTGGGCGGAATCGTTCTTGTGCATCTAAGCGAAACAAACAACACTCCTGAGCATGCAGTCATGCGCACCCGCGATGCGATGCGTCGAGCGGGATGGCGTCGGCAAGCGCTCTGGGCCGCGCACCAGACGACATCGTGCGGGCCAATTGCTCCGCACGGTAAGGTGGTCGTGACAGAAGCGGTTCAGCTACCTCTGGCTTTGTACTAACGGCTCAGATCTCAACGGCAAGGGGTCAAAGCACTCGCAGTGTGCGGCGTGCAGCAACCAAGTTGCAGCGTGGCTAGCGTGAACCCTCCTGAGTTTTGCTCTTTTCGCGGGATCGGTCACGCGGATATTGTAAGGTGGCAGCGCTTGTTGTGCCGCTGACGTAAACCCGCCCCCCTCGCCTCAAACACAGGTAATGCCCGACCACACTCTTTCATCACCATCCCTTCGCAACAGTTGGCGAAGCGACCTACCGGCCTCACTCGTTGTGGTGCTGGTTGCATTGCCATTGTGCCTCGGTATTGCTCTGGCGTCCGGCGCGCCGCTCGCCGCGGGCATCGTGTCTGGCATTGTTGGTGGCATCTTTGTTGGTATTCTGTCCAACTCGCAGTTGATGGTGAGTGGACCCGCCGCAGGGCTCACCGCGATTGTAGTCGCCGGTATCAATGCACTAGGCTCGTTTGAAGCGTTCCTCGCTGCCGTCGTGATTGGGGGCGTTTTGCAGATCGCGCTCAGTCTGATGAAAGCAGGGATCATCGGTTATTTCATCCCGAGTGCGGTCATCAAGGGGATGCTCGCGGCAATCGGCGTCATTCTCATTCTCAAACAACTGCCGCACGCGGTCGGGTACGACGCGGACTTTGAAGGCGACGAAACGTTTTCGCAGACGAACGCCGAGAACACGCTCTCAGCACTTTCGCAGATGCTGGAGCAGATTCAGCTCGGAGCGGTGGTGATTGCGAGCGCTGCACTCGCAGTACTCATTCTCTGGAGCCGTCCGGCGTTCAAGAAACTCAAGGTCGTTCCCGCGCCGCTGGTCGTCGTGTTGCTCGGCATCGCGATCAATCAGTTCTTTGCCGAGTTCTATCCGGCGCTGGCCATACGGTCGACACACCTCGTGCAGTTGCCCGTAGGCGATAGCCCGCGCGATTGGCTGTCGTTCTTCAAATTCCCGAGTTGGCAGGCGCTTTCATCGATTGCAACGTGGCGGCTTGGAGTGACCATCGCAATTGTTGCCAGCCTGGAAACGCTGCTCAGCCTTGAAGCAACGGACAAAATGGACCCGTACAAGCGCGAGTCGGACACCAACCGTGAATTGCTCGCGCAAGGGGTCGGTAACACGATCGCCGGCTTGATCGGTGGACTTCCCGTGACTGGAGTGATCGTCCGAAGTGCAGCGAATATCGACGCCGGCGCACGCACGCGTTGGTCGGCGATTCTGCACGGCATACTGCTGCTGGTCTTCGTACTCGCGATTCCGAAATTCCTGAATCTGATCCCGCTTTCTGCACTCGCGGCACTGCTGCTCTACACGGGCTTCAAACTCGCGTCGCCAGCCCTTTTCAAGACTTCGTGGAGCCTGGGGTGGGCGCAGTTCGTTCCATTCACCGTGACGGTGATTGCGATCGTGGCAACTGATTTGCTGATTGGCATCGGCATCGGACTTAGCGTAGCACTGTTCTTTATTCTGGCCGAGGATCTTCGCCAGCCGGCGCTCAAAATCGTGAGCCTTCCCGGAGCGGTCCTGACGCGCTTCCAGCTCCCCGATCAGGCGACGTTTCTGTCGAAGGCAAATATCGAGCGGACGTTGAGCGCGCTCCCTGAGGGTGCACGCGTTGAGATCGACGGTACGAATACGACGCGGTTCGACTACGATGTTCTTGAGGAGTTGCACGAGTTCTCAGAAACGGCAAAGCTCCGCAACATTGATTATCGGCTCGTGAATATTCCTGTGGCAGCAACGACTCCCACGCACCGTCACTGACCATGAAAAACTATGAGCAACTCTTCGCCAACAACCGAGCCTGGGCGGAGGAGATCCGGAGCGGAGATCCGGAGTATTTCGAGCGACGCGCTGCTGGCCAGCAGCCGAACTTTTTCTTTATCGGCTGCTGTGATTCCCGCGTGCCCGCGGAAATGCTTACAGGGTCGAAGCCGGGCGAGATTTTCACGCATCGCAACATCGCGAACCAAGCGCACCCGACCGACCTGAGCATGCTTTCAGCGCTCGAGTATGCAATTGAATTTCTTGACGTCAAGCACGTCCTTGTGTGCGGGCATTATGGTTGCGGCGGCGTCAAGGCGGCAATGAAACCACAGAAGCATGGCCTCGTCGATCACTGGTTGCACGTGGTTCGCGATGTGTATCGCTGGCATGCAGACGAACTTGGGGCGCTCGCTGACGAAGATGCACAAGCGAATCGTTTGTGCGAACTGAACATCGTGGAGCAAATTTTTCAGCTCTCGCGCACCCCCATCGTACAGCGCGCGTGGGCGCGTGGGCGTCGTCCAATTCTGCACGGCATCGTGTACGATATTCACGACGGTCTGCTGAAGCAGATGGTAAGCGGCGTCGACGGCGAAGACAGGGCGCGTGAATTGCGCTCGCAAGTGACCGGGCCCACATCGGCAGAAAAACGACCCGTGTAATTGTTGGATTTGAGTGGCGCGCGCAGCAGCTTCACGTGGATAAAACGACGACGGGCGCCTGTGAGGGCGCCCGTCGTTTGATGCATTGAAGCTGAACGGCCTAGTACATGCCGCCCATTCCGCCGCCGCCGCCGCCATGACCGCCGCCTGAAGGCTCCGACTTTTCTTTCTTCTCGACGATCAACGCTTCGGTCGTGAGGAGGAGGCCCGAGATCGATGCCGCGTTCTGCAGCGCCGTACGGGTGACCTTTGTCGGGTCGATGACGCCAGCCTGCACGAGGTCTTCGTAGACATCCGTGAGGGCGTTATAACCGAACGTCGTTTCCTTGGCCGTGCGGATCTTCTCGATGACGATCGAGCCTTCACCACCGGCGTTCTGCACGATCATGCGAAGCGGCTCTTCGATCGCGCGACGCACGATGTCGACACCGATCTGCTCGTCGCGCTCGTTGACCTTCACGTCCTTGAGCACGCTCTGCGCACGCACCAGCGCAACACCGCCGCCCGGGACGATGCCTTCTTCGACGGCTGCACGAGTAGCATGCAAAGCGTCTTCGACACGCGCCTTCTTCTCCTTCATCTCAGCTTCGGTCGCGGCGCCAACGTTGATAACGGCTACGCCACCGGCGAGTTTCGCCAGACGCTCCTGGAGCTTCTCACGATCATAGTCCGACGTGCTCTTGTCGATCTGTGAACGGATTTCCTTAACGCGGCCTTCGATGTCCTTCGACTCGCCGCCGCCATCGATGATCGTCGTGTTGTCCTTGTCGATCACGATGCGCTTTGCGGTGCCGAGGTCGGTGAGGACCGCGTTCTCGAGCTTGAAGCCGACTTCATCGGAGATGACCTGACCCTTGGTCAACGTCGCGATATCCTGCAGCATTGCCTTGCGACGATCGCCAAAGCCAGGCGCCTTGACCGCGCAAACGCGCAGGGTGCCACGGAGCTTGTTCACGACGAGCGTGGCCAAAGCTTCGCCTTCGACGTCTTCCGCGATGATGAGGAGAGGCTTGCTGAGCTGCGCAACCTTCTCGAGCACCGGGAGGAGATCCTTCATCGCGCCAATCTTTTTGTCGTGGATGAGGATCATCGCGTTCTCGAGCACGACTTCCATCTTTTCCGGGTCCGTAACGAAGTACGGGGAGAGATAGCCGCGATCGAACTGCATACCGTCCACCGTCTCCAGCGTCGTTTCGAGACCCTTGGCCTCTTCAACCGTGATGACGCCGTCCTTACCGACCTTTTCCATCGCATCGGCGATGAGCTTGCCGATTTCCATGTCGTTGTTCGCGGAGATGGAACCGACCTGCGCGATCTCCTTCTTGCCTGTTGTCGGAACCGAGATGCGCTTCAGCTCTTCGACGATTGCCGCAACGGCCTTGTCGATGCCGCGCTTGAGCGCCATCGGGTTCGAGCCAGCGGTGACGTTCTTGAGGCCTTCACGGAAAATGGCCTGTGCAAGCACGGTGGCCGTCGTGGTGCCGTCGCCAGCCAGATCGGACGTCTTGGTCGCGACTTCCTTCACCATCTGCGCGCCCATGTTCTCGATCGGATCAGACAACTCGATTTCCTTCGCGACCGTCACGCCGTCCTTGGTGACCGTCGGTGCACCGAACTTCTTGTCGATGACGACGTTGCGACCCTTCGGGCCGAGCGTGACCTTGACCGCTTCGGCCAGCTGGTCGACGCCGCGCTTGAGTGCAGCGCGCGCTTCTACGTTGAAATGCAGTTCTTTGGCTGCCATGGTTGCTCTCTGCGGTTAGTGGTGCGACTTAGGCGAGGACGGCAAGCACATCGGACTCACGGAGGATGAGCAGCTGCTCGCCTTCGATCGTCACTTCGGTGCCGCTGTACTTTCCGTACAGGATCTTGTCGCCGACTTTCACGTCCATCGGCACGCGGGTGTCCTTCTCGAAACGGCCAGGACCGACAGCGACAACAGAACCCTGCTGCGGCTTTTCCTTGGCGGTATCGGGGATGTACAACCCACCGCGCATCTGCTCCGTCTCTTCAAGCGGCTTGACGACAACGCGATCGGCGAGCGGCGAAACCTTCGCGGCACTCTGGGTGGCCATAATTGCTGGTCTCCTGCTTATGTGTCAGTGGATCGAACGGAACCACGCTCGATGTTAGCACTCACCAGTACCGAGTGCTAACGAGGCTGAAACTATGCGAGACACATGCCTACGTCAAGCGACGAGTCCGACCATTCGAGTGGTCCTAAGTCAATGCTATTAAACATTTTAGGACATTGATTAACTGCCATTCCGACCGCTGATTGCCAACGTGGCCGGCAGCGCTGCCACACTCGCCGCGGGTGTTGCGTTACCGCAACGCACCCCTACGCGGTCAGGATTTCGTGCGCCATACGAAGCCCTTCCAGCGTCAAAAACGGCTCGACGCGATCAAACTGCGAGCAGAAGGGTTGGAGCACTTCCGCCAAGCCACCGGTTGCGACAACAAGGGGTACCGCTGCGTTGGGCCAGTCGGCTTTGATACGTCGAACGATGCCATCGATAGCCTCCGCCGCGCCGAAAAGCACGCCCGCGCGAATGCATTCTTCGGTGCGCTTGCCGATGATCTGCTTGGGCGGGACGAGTTCTGTCGCGGGAAGCTTCGATGTACGACGAGTGAGGGTGTCGGCCGATGTCCGCACCCCAGGCATGATTACGCCGCCCAGGAATACACCTTCCGCGGTGATGCAGTCGAAGGTGGTCGCAGTGCCGAGGTCCACACAGATTGTATCGCGCGCGTACAGTCGGCTCGCGGCGAGCGTGTTGATCAGGCGGTCGGCGCCAACACTGAGTGGCTCTTCGACGTCGAGTCGGATCGGCAACGGCGCACGCGCATCCACAATCACCGGCTCCGCATGGAGATAGAGCGCACACGCCTTCGAGAGCGGGTCGGTGATGGAAGGCACGACAGATCCGATCGCAGCAGCCGTCACCCGCGCGTGCGGCACCGCGGACGCCGCGAGCAGGTTGCGCATGAGAATTCCGAACTCGTCGGCAGTTCGCGCAACCTCCGTCATGATGCGCCAATGCGCCACCAGCAGTTCATCGTCGAACAAGCCGATTGTGGTCTCGGTGTTGCCGACATCAAAAACAATCAGCACGCGCCCTCTGCGATGATGCTCATGTGCGCTCTGTATGTCTGATGGGTCACGTGTGAAGATCCGTATCAGCAAACACCAGTGAGCCTGCGTGAACCACGCTGTCGACGCTTGCGCCGACTTCACGCACCAGCAGCGCACCGTCCCCGCCAACCCCCATCACGTCACCGGCAAGTGGTGAAGAAATGCGGCGACCCATGGCGAGATCACGCGCACGCCAAAGCGCCACCTCCTGCTCGTTGAGTACGCCGGCCTGCTGGGCGGCATTGCGCATTGCCGGAATCATCACCCGCAACAGGTCGCCGCGCGTCACGTGGTCGTGGACCGCCGCGGCGTGAAGCACGCCCGGCGGCACCCGCATGTTGACCCCCACGCCAATTGCCACCCAGTCGACCAGCGAGTCACGCCAACGGGCTTCAATCAGAATGCCGGCCAGTTTGCCATCGCCAACGAACAAATCATTCGGCCACTTGACCCGCACGGGCGAGTCCACGAACCGATCGAGTGCCGCAGCGAGTGCCATCCCGACGCGCAGCGCCAGCACGCCGAGCATCTCGCTGTCCTTGGGCCGCTCGAGGAGGGTCATCCACAACCCTGCGCGTTCCGCAGAGGCCCACACCCGTCCGCCGCGTCCGCGTCCCTGCCCTTGCACGTCGGCGACAATCAGTGTGCCCGCAAGCGCGCCCGCCGCGGCGGCTGCGTGCGCGTCGTCCATCGTTGATAGCGTCGTCGCGCGATGTTCGAGCAACGGGAGCCCCAACTCTGCCGCCGACGGCAACAACTCCGCCATTTCAGCGTCGGGCAATGATCGTTGCAATGACTGCCGCTGCGAGCAACAATCGATACAACGCGAACACGCCGAAGCTGTGTTTACTGATGTAGCGCAACAGGATCGAGATCGCCAACCAGCTGCTGATGAACGCCGCAACCACGCCGGCGATGAGCGGCGTTGAAAGACCTTCCACGCGAATCGCTTCAGGCACCTTCACCGCAACAGCTGCCGCGGTGATCGGCATGCTCATGAGAAAGCTGAACCGGGCAGCACTCGGGCGATCGAGATTGAGCGCACGGCCCGCCGTGATCGTCGAACCCGATCGTGACACGCCGGGAATGAGCGCTGCCACCTGCGCCAGCCCGACGAGAATGGCGTCGCGCATGGTGATCTCGTCGATGGAGCGAACGCG
>JAYUWD010000138.1:0-6293 GCA_043753735.1 Gemmatimonadaceae bacterium | reverse complement strand
GTGCGGTCGGGTGACGAACATGGAACCGGTTCACTCGGCGCACTCGCGGACAGTCTCGCGCGCGATCTCGAGCCAGCTCTGGTTCGCTCCCTGCCGATACCGACGCAAAAGGCGCGACTGACGCGCATCGGTGGGCGTTGCCCTGTACACGGAAGCTTGCTCGAATTTGATCCGTGGTCACCGCACACGCACCGCTGCACGCGCTGCAATCGCGACTACGTCGGCCGCGAGCACGACGACTGGTGGGCGATGGGCGCACAACTCTGGACAGTCGAACGCGCGGTGCACGCGGCCACCCTGTTCGCGCTCCGCGGGGATCCGGCGCACGCATCCCTCGCCACCCGCATCCTTTCCACGATCGCTGAGCGTTACACAAGTTGGCCAAATCGCGACAACGTGCTCGGGCCGTCGCGTCCGTTCTTCAGCACGTACCTCGAATCGATCTGGTTGCTCAATGCCTGTCACGCATTGGCATTGCTCGAAACCGCGTCGGCCCCCGACGTGTATGCACTCGGCGCAACGCTACGCGATCGCCTCATACAGCCCAGCGCGGCGCTGATTGCAAGTTTCCACGAAGGCACCAGCAATCGACAGGTCTGGAACGAGGTCGCCATACTTTCGGCGCTCCGCATGCTCGACGATCGGGCTGCCATTGATCGGCGTCTGACCGCGCGCGGCGGTCTGCCGTGGATCGTGCGGAATGGATTGCTCGATGACGGCACGTGGTACGAAGGTGAGAACTACCATCTCTTCGCGCATCGCGGACTGTGGTACGGCGCACAGCTTTTGCGGGCGTACGATCGTCCACTCGACGCAGCACTCGACGCCCGTTTTTGCGCAGGCTTCGGGACGCCGTTCGTCGGTGTGCTCCCCGATGACACGTTCCCCTCCCGACGCGATTCGCAGTATGCCGTGTCCATCAGGCAATGGCGCGTGGCCGAATGGTGTGAGTTGGGTTTGGCCTACACACAGGACGAACGGATCGCGGGTGTATTGACTCGGCTCTACGACGGCAACGCGCCGGTTCGCGACAGCGAGCGTTGGCGATCAACCGCGGACGCGGAGCGTAACAGTCCGCCGAGCGCGTTGACTCGTGCGGATATGTCCTGGCGTGGGTTGCTGGGTGCGCGTACCTCTGAGCCACTCAAGCGTGCGTGGAACATCACCAGCGCATGTCTGCCGTCGCAGGGGCTGGCGGTGCTTCGGCGGGATCAGGGGCGCACCTATGTCGCACTCGAAGGCGGACATGATGGCGGCGGTCATGGTCACCCGGATCGGCTGGCGCTGACGGTGCAAACGGGGCAGGCGCGCTGGCTAGAAGATCCGGGCACTGGCAGCTACGTCGACCCATCATTGCACTGGTATCGCAGCACACTGGCACATGCCGCACCACTCGTCGACGGTCGTTCGCAGTCTGTAGAACCCGGCGAATTGCTCGCCTTCGAAGAGCGCGGCGGTGCGGGGTGGATCTGGAAGCGCGTTCGCAACCTGTCGCCCGGTGTGACCATCGATCGCACAATCGTCGTGGCCGACGGCTATCTCGTCGATCTCCTCGAGTGGCGCTTTGAGCCGCGCGATCAACGCAAAGGCGAATGCGACAACGAACTTGCCGCCGATGCACGGCGTGAGCGCGAAATCATGCTGCCGATTGCCGGCGCTAGCGACATCGCGCCACCGCAGGCGTGGGTTCAGGTCAGGTTGACCGGCGCCGGCGGTCGCGAAGACGGATTTGAGTTTCTCGACCGCGCCGAAGTGGCGCCGCTCTCCCCTCGCGTGATCTTGCGCGCCCATCCGACCGTGGCGCGCGCTGACGCGGCGATGACGGTCGAGGTTAACGCTAAAGTCTGGTATGGATCGAGCGCGCCCGGGGTTCTGATACGAGCGCAAACCCCTGGAGCACCGGAGCATGACCAGACTATGCGCCATTGGCTACGCGTTCACGGTACGCAGGGAAGCATTGCCGGTGTATGGTGCTGGCCCTCAGGGGCTGACGGCCTCCTCGTTGTCGATGACGTTGACTTCGAATTCGGCGACAATCCACGCATAATCGTCACAACGCTCGATGGAACGCGCGCCGAACATCAGCGCGCCCCCCACGGATGGCACATCGAGCTTCACGCGCGGCACGCGCGGAGCAGCATGGATCTCGAAGGTTTGATTGCGAAACCTGCTGTCGAACCGATGGGTCGGAAGCACGTCGTTCAGGGTGATGCCGCACTGCTCGTCCCGACCGTCAACAACGAGTTGATACTTGGCCAACCGGGTGACACGATTGACGGTGCGCTGACGATGCTGCTGGACGAACCGTTCTACGTGCGTACCGAGTTGAGTTGGCGCGAAGCCGACTGTCCAACCGCCCTCGTGCAACTGGCCGCAACAGCCACCGAGCTGGTCGTCGATGTCGATGTGCGCACGGGTCAACTGATTATCGCTGACGCTGGGATCGACAATCCGCTGGACAACGAACGGAACGACATCAACAGTGACGGACTGCAGTGGTACCTGGCCGTGTCGCATGAGGCCGAATGGAAGGCCGCGGCCCTCGTCGTCCCGGCAGCCATCAATGCCCCTCGCATCACTGAGCTGGTGCCGGGCATGTCAGCTACGCCAAAAACAGACTGGCGGCCAACTCCTGCCGGTTGGGCGGCCCGGCTAACCTGGCGGCGCGCAGATCTTCCTGTTGGCACTGACGCAATCATTCTTTTCGACCTCGTGATCAACGAGCGCTCGATCGACCGGGAACGGCGCCGCGGGCAGCTCGTGCTGAGCGGCGGCGGCGGGTTCGGATATCTGCGCGGTGACCGTCGCGAGCCGGCTCGGTCACTCCGCTTGTCACTGGTTTGACCTGCTTCGCATGAGGGGCAGGAAGTTATCGCAACGCTGCGCTGACGCTGGTCGGCTATCTTGTAACTTGTTCCGTGACTTCGAATGAATCCCGGCTGTCCGCGAGTGTGTTGCCCCGTCCATCGTCACCCCCAGGGATGCCCGAATCCATCCTGACCGCCGTCACGGTGGTCCTCTACGAAAGCCAAGATCCGATCAATATCGGAGCAGTCATCCGTGCCATGAAAAACATGGGCGCGGTCGATCTGCGTCTCATCAGGCCGTGCCCGTACGACAAGAATCGTCTCGAGCAGATCGCGCACGATACCCGGGATCTGGTCGAGCGCATCCAGCACTTCGATACGATCGACGACGCGCTCGCCGATTGCGTCCGCGTCATCGCTTTCTCGGGTCGTCGTCGCGCCGCCAAGTGGGCCCGTCACACCCCCAAGACTGCGGCTGCAGACCTGCTCTCGCACGTCGAGCACGGGCGTGTCGCGATCATGTTCGGACGCGAAGATCATGGTTTGCCCAACGATGCGCTGGACCGGGCGCACGCCGTCGCCACAATCCCCACCACCGAGCACTTCTCGCTCAACGTCGCGCAGGCTTGCCTTGTCGCGCTGTACGAGTTGCACACGCAGGCTGATGATGCGACCAAGAAAATCGGCGCACCCAAAAAAGCCGCGCCCCCTCCGTCGATGCACGACCTGGAACTGGCCTTCAAAGACATCGAGGCCGCGCTGGCGGCACTCGCGTATTTCAAGACCCGCAATTCAGAGCATATCATGCGCGCGGTGCGCTCGCTCACCTATCGCGCCGCCCCCGACGGGCGCGAATTGCTGTTGCTTCGCACGGCCGGAATCGAAGTGCTGCGCACGATCGAACGTGAATCGCGACTGGCGGTCGCGCGCGCCTTGGCCGACGCCGAACGCACCGAAGCCGTCGCGGCACCTGCTACCAGGACCGACGTGTGAAGAGTGTCATCCCATTCACGGGTGCCAACGACCGCGATTGGCGTGCCCGCGCCGCCGACGCCATCCCCGGGGGCAGTTCCACCGGGAGTAAGCGACCCGACGCCCTCTATGGCTCCCGCGCGTTCGATGCGGCCGTCCCTACGCATTACGAACGTGCGGAAGGATGCTTCGTGTGGGCGCCGGACGGCCGACGGTTCGTGGACTGCTCGATGGCCCTGGGCGCTGTCGCCATCGGCTACGCTGATGTGGCCGTCACGCGCGCTGTGCAAGACGCTGCCGCGGCGGGCAACATCGCCGGGCTGCCGCATCGTCTCGAGGTCGAGATCGCGGAGCGGCTCATCGATCTCATTCCGTGCGCCGAACAGGTGCGCTTTCTCCGCACCGGTGCGGAAGCAACGGCCGCGGCGATCCGCATCGCGCGCGAGGTCACCGGGCGAGAGCACATTATCGCCTGCGGTTATTTTGGCTGGCTGGACTGGTGCAGCGACGCCGCGGGCGTGCTCGCGGCAGAAAAGGAGGCTATCACCTGGATCCCGTTCAACGACAGTGAGGTACTGAACGCGGCCGTTCAGTCCACCGGCGCTGCGCTCGCCGCGATCATCATTGAACCACTCATCCACGACATCGCCGATCGCGCCTGGCTTGCCGCCGCGCGTCTTGCCTGCGACCGAAGTGGCGCTGTGCTGATCTTTGACGAAATCAAGACGGCCTTTCGCATTCGCACCGGGGGCGTGCAGGAACTACTCGGCATCATGCCCGATCTCACCACACTCGGCAAGGCGATGGCCAACGGGTATCCACTCGCGGCCGTTGTCGGACGCCACGATGTCATGCAAGGCGCCCTTCGCAGTTGGATCTCGTCCACCGCCGCGGCGGAAACCACCGGACTCGCGGCAGCAAAGGCGGTCTTCGATTGGCATGAGCGGGTGGATGTCGCCGAACGACTTGCTCTCGCCGGCGGCATGATGCAGGAGATCATCGGCACCGCGCTCACCGAAGCGCCGTGGGTTGGGGTCCGCGCGGAAGGCCCGGCACCCATGTGGCGACTTATCGCCGACGTCCCCGAGCAACTCGATGCACTCGTCGCCGCCGCCGCGCGGCAGGGCGTGTTGCTTAAGCGGGGGGCGTATCAATTTGCCGCGATCGCGCACGACCAGAAGGCGATGGACGTCATCGCGCATGCCATGCCTGCGATCACGCAAGCGCTGTTGCCGGGACCACGTCGCGTCGGAGACTGAGCCGTGGTGCCATTACAAGACCAACCGTCGATCGACCGCGTGACGCCCGATCGCGCACCCCTTGGCGGTGATGCGCCGCTAATCGATGTGCACGCGCATTTTCATACCCCGTACACGAATCGCAGCGATTGGCAGAAGTACAATGCGTCGCGTCTGGATGCCGGCGATCGTATCGGGGTGCGCTGTCATGTCGCATCGGTGCTGGGTTCGTGGGGATACACGTCGCCCACGTACTTCGCCTCTCCCGATGACCAGACGCGGGCCAACAACTGGATGTTTGATTTTGCCGACATGCACAGTGCGCGAGTGCGAGCGTTCGTTGCGGTGAATCCAAACTTCACAGCGCATGCGCTGGGTGAGATTGCACGCGGTGTTTCGCGTGGCGCGATCGGTGTCAAGCTCGCCGCGGGGCGTCGCGCCGACGATCCGCTCATCGACGAGATCGCATCGCTGGCCGGCCAGCACGGAATGCCCGTGTTACAACACGTATGGCAGCACCGTCGTCGGGATTGGGCCAATCAGGACGCGTCGGATGGCGTCGATCTCGCGCGCATCGCCGCGCGCCATCCGCGCACCACGTTTCTGCTTGCGCACATCGGAGGCGGTGGAGACTGGGCACACACGTTTCCGGCCGTTCGGGATTTGCCGAACATTGTCATGGATCTCTCCGGCAGTGGCATCGATCGCGGCATGATTGACGAAGCGTTGCGTTGGGTCGGAGCCGAACGCCTCCTGTGGGCGGCGGATCTCACGCTGTGCACGGGGCTCACCAAGTTGCGCGCGCTGCAATACACCGATGCATCGGCCACGGACGTTGCAGCGATGCGTTGGCGCAATGCCGTGAGAATCTTCCCGCGCGGTGCATTCGACGCCGCGATTGGCGAAGGGGCACCGGTATGACTTCGCCCGGCGCTTCTCTGGCCCCAACGGATTTCCGTCCCGTCGATGTGAACGCGTGGATCGGCGGTTATCCGTTTCGCGACGTGCCACACCCCGATCCTGATGTGCTGGTACGCGTACTCGAGCGGGAGGGTTTTTCGGGGGCATGGGTCGGGCATTTGCCAGGGGCGTTCCACCGTGATCCGACGCCCTCCAATCGCTCGCTGTATGCTGCGCTGGCGCCGCACCGTGACGCGCTGCACCCTGCGCCCATCGTCCGACCGGATTGGCCGGGTTGGCAGCAGACGCTCGCCGAAGCCATTGGCGAGGGCGCCCCCGCGGTTCGTGCTTATCCCGCGCAGTGGGGCATGGCGCC
>JAYUWD010000137.1:0-2018 GCA_043753735.1 Gemmatimonadaceae bacterium | reverse complement strand
GCCCCTGTGGCGCAACGTACCCCAGTGACGCACTGGGCGACGCAGCTTCGAGGTACACGAGCGCGCTGCCGACGTCGCGCGACGTGCCACCGGCGCGCTCCAGCAGCGTGAGCGAGCCCCGCACGGTTCCCTGCGCCGATACATCGGTCGAGCACACAAGCAAGAGTGTGAACGCGAGCGCGACACCGAAGCGCGTGCGTAATGCGCGCGTTACCATTCAAACCCCAGCGCCAGATTCACATGTGAGGCGCGCTGACTACCGTTTGCATACACGGTCTTGAGGCGCCGAAATTCGACGCCAACCAGCACCGGCTGCGTCGGGCGCCAGATCAGATGCGCCTCGCATGCAGCATTTCGCAAACGTCGCGGACGATCACGCGCGTCAGCGACGTCAAGCCCACAACCAACGCCGCTACTCAACGTCGGACGAAGCTGTGCATTCAACTGTGCCCAACCGGCGATATCCCGCACAGGCGGCCCAAAAACCTCACCCGGAAGTGCGGTTCCAAACGTCTGTCCAATTCCGCCACCGCCAAGCGAACTGATCGCCCGACCGCTGAAGCCCTCCGCAAGCAGCGTCAGTCCGTGAGTCAGCCCAACTTGCGCGGTCGCGGCAACCGCGCGCGCTACAATCAGCGTATCGCCATTCACGCGAAGCCAGCCGCGATGCACGCCAAACCCGATCTCTCCGCGCCCCTCGTCCGCCGCATTCGCGGCTCCCCACTGCATGCTCACACGTCCTTCCAGCGCTGGACGCCCCGACCGCTCGCCGGCATCGATCGCGTCAGGCTCATTCGGGTGCCGCACTCCGCTCACCGGGGCGAGCGCCGCCGCGTGCACAATCCACGAAACTGGCGTAGTGCCGACGTGTGACTGCAAAACGGTGTGCGAGGCGCGCACCTGTGGTATCCAGTTCCACAGATTGCCGGCCACTGCAAATTCGGGCGTGCCGGCCGCAGCAAGTGATACAGGGTTGAGATCGGAGATGAGCGGCGACTCGGTACCGACCAACAGCGATGTCTTTGCCCAGCGCAGCTGGGCAGTCACGGTGCGCAACCTCGGCGTCGGAAATCCGAATGCATCGGCCGTGACCGAAGTACCGCCGGAGAAGAAATCGATGTCGATATCGCCAACGAAGGTCGCACCAAGTACCGAATCGACACTGATTGCCGCGCCAAGCAGCGTTTGACGCAGGGAGATGCCGAACGCGCGCGTGCCGGGCTGGCCCTGCGCGGCATTCGACAACGTAGCCGTTTCGCGAGCGAACAATGGTAATTCGACGCTGTTGGTACGACCCTGCGTGGAATAGCCGTTGGCGAGCACGCGACCGGAAAGTTCAAGCTGCAGGCGCGATCTGGTGCGCACCGCCGTCGCGGCCTCAATTGCCAGCTGCTGCTGGAGCAGTGCAATCGCCGCCTCGGCGCGTGCCAATCGGGCAGCCATTGAATCGGCGGGAACAGCAGGACGGTCTCGACGCACACTGTCTGACTTCGGTGGGGCCACTTGCGCGCCAAGTCCAGGCGCGAGCGCGCACGATGCCGCCGCCACGAGCAGTACGGAACTGAGGACGGGAAGCCATGGTCGGAGCCGCATGCTGATCATGCGGGAAATCAGCGTCCGTCGTCGAATCCACGCAACATCGACAGCAAGCTGCCGGAAACGGAAAATGATGGACGATCAGCGATCGTCGATCGTGGCGCGCAGCAATGCCAGCGCGTTGACACTCACGTCAGCAACGAGCAACTCGCCACTTGCGGGGGCCGGCCACGCAATCATGCTTTGCCGTCCGGATTGGGCGGCGAGCCTGTGACCATCGGCAAAGGCGCGTCGTATCTCGGGAGGACGAAAGAGCAGCTGTTCAGAGACGATGTATTGCAGCACGAGTTGGTTGTTCCAACGATAGGCCAGCACCGCGGCAGGCTCGCCGCGCAGATCGGTGGTCCACGCAGCAAGCAGGCGCAGCTCGGGCGTAACCAGCGCCCGAACCGGAAACGGCAACGCAGCACGCACGGTTGCCA
>JAYUWD010000136.1:0-6314 GCA_043753735.1 Gemmatimonadaceae bacterium | reverse complement strand
AAACTTCCTGTACAGATCCGACGCATCACGCGCGGGGCGCATTCGTTACACCGATGGTGTTTTGCGCATCGCACGTTGCCTTTCTTGATCACCCGCTGATTGCCTCATGACATCACCTCGCATTCTCGTCATTGATGACGAACCCGGTATTCGACAGGCACTCGGTCAACTGCTCGAGTACGAGGGGTACGAGGTGCGGTCGGCAGCGAGCGGACCGCTCGGCATTGCAGAGTACGAGAAGTTTCGGCCCCAACTGGTGTTCCTTGATGTGAAGATGGCTGGCATCGACGGCCTCGAAGTATTGAAGCGTCTGCGTCAGATCGACGGCGGTGCGACGGTGGTCATGATCAGTGGCCATGCCACCATTCAAACCGCGGTCGAAGCCACGCAGCTCGGGGCGTACGACATTCTCGAAAAACCGTTGGACACCGACCGTGTACTGGTGCTGCTCCGGAATGCATTGCAGCAGCGCACACTGTCAGATGAGAACCACCGGCTTCGCCAAACCATCGATTCGCGGTATGAAATCGTCGGAAGGAGCTACCCCATCCGCGCCCTTCTCGAACGCATAGAAAAGGTGGCCGCCACGCCGGCACGCGTACTGATCACCGGCGAAAATGGCACCGGCAAAGAACTGGTCGCGCGTGCGATCCATCGCGGTTCGGCGCGCGAGCGCAAACCGTTCGTCGAAGTGAACTGCGCAGCGATTCCCTCGGAACTCATCGAGAGCGAACTCTTTGGTCATATGAAGGGCTCGTTCACTGGTGCGATCAGCGATCGCGCGGGGAAGTTCGAGCAGGCCGATCATGGAACGCTTTTTCTCGACGAGATTGGCGACATGTCGCTGGCGGCGCAGGCCAAGGTCTTACGCGTATTGCAGGACGGCGTGGTCACGCGCATCGGTGGCAACAAACCGGTGCAGGTGGACGTGCGCGTCCTCGCGGCAACTAACAAGGATCTTGAAGAAGAGATCAACGCCGGGCGTTTTCGCGAGGATCTCTTTTATCGACTGAACGTCGTCCCGATCAGTGTGCCGGCGCTGCGCGAGAGACGAGAAGACATCGAGTTGCTCGTCATCCATTTTCTGCAGCAGTTGGCAATACGCGACGGGCTTCCGGCGCGTAGTATCACCGACGACGCACTGAAGGCGCTCACCGCGCTCGACTGGCCCGGTAACGTCCGCGAACTGCGCAACACCGTCGAACGCCTGGTGATTTTGGCCAACGCACCGGTGATTGGCATCAACGATGTCGAGCGACTGGTTGGGCGAAGGGCCGCCGAGCCTGCGGGATTGGGTGCGCTGGTGGAATGCGGGACGTTTGAAGAATTCAAGCAGGAAGCGGAGCGGGCGTTTCTAGTGGCCAAGCTTCGTGCCTTCGACTGGAATGTATCCGAAACGGCGCGGGCGCTGGACATGCCGCGATCGAATCTGTACAAGAAGATCGAACGTTATGGTTTGACACGCGAACACTCGCCTGTTTCGTGACGCCTCCCATTGTCTCGTTGTCCACGCGTTTCACCACCTGCTAGCCGATGACCGACCGTAATTGGGAAGCCGAACTCGCCAAGATCGACAAGCAGCTGGCGTCTGTCTCGGATGAAAAACTGCTCTCTGACAGCAAGCCAGTGACGGCCACCAAGGGCCCCGTGCAGGCAGCTCTGGCGGCACCAAAGTCGGCGGCTGCGCCAGCGCGGGCCGCGGCTTCGACCCCGACTGCATCGGCGACGGGCACGTGGCGCGGCTGGGTCCAGGTCACCATCGCTGTGGCGGCGGCGGCCGGACTGATGTTCTGGCCGTGGCCGACGCGGTGCGGACCGCCCCTCCTTGGATTCACCGCGGCGACCGGAGCCGTCGCCTTGCTTGGCGTGTGGAGCGCGATCGGGACGTGGCGCCACCGTCTGGGGCTCGCGCACGTCGCGTCGCTGCTGGTGATCGTGTGGGGCATGGCACTCGGCGCCCGCGAAATCTTGCCGCGCGTCGGGTACGCCACGCCCAGCGCAGATCGCACGCCCGGGTGGAGCTGTGACGCACTCCCACTGTCACCTGCCGTCGTTGCGCCTTCGCCTCGCTAGTTTTGTGGCATGTCGAAAACCTTTCAGAATTTCATCGGTGGTCAGTGGGTCGCGCCAGCAAGCGGCGAACATTTTGAAAATCGCAATCCCGCCAATCAGGATGATCTGATCGGTCTATTCCCCGCATCGGGCGCCGAGGATGTCGAGCGCGCGGTAGCGAGTGCAGTGCGCGGATTCGAGCGATGGAAGCGGACACCTGCACCAGCACGGGGTGACGTGTTGCGACGAGTCGGCGATCTGCTGGCTGCGCGGAAAGACGAAATCGCGGACCTGATGACGCGCGAGATGGGCAAGCCTATCGCCGAAACGAAAGGCGATGTGCAGGAAGCGATCGACACGGCCTACTACGCAGCGACGGAAGGACGTCGGCTGTTTGGCCACACCGTGCCGAGTGAGTTGAGTCAGAAGTGGGCGATGAGTATGCGCCGTCCCATTGGTGTGTGTGGGTTGATCACGCCATTCAACTTTCCGCTGGCCATTCCCACATGGAAGGCGTTTCCCGCGTTGTTGTGCGGCAACTCGGTGATTCTCAAGCCTGCCGAAGACGTGCCGCACACGTCGACGGTGCTTGTCGAGATTCTGCTTCAAGCCGGTCTGCCCCCAGAAGTGATCCAACTGGTGCACGGCATGGGTGAAGTCGTGGGCAAGGCCATGGTCGAACACCCGAGCGTCCCGGTGATTTCGTTCACTGGTTCGACGGAAACTGGGCGGATCGTTGGCGAGACCTGCGGTCGCATGCACAAGCGTTTGTCACTGGAAATGGGCGGCAAGAACGCACAGATCGTGCTCGACGATGCAAACCTCGAGCTCGCGATCGATGGCGTACTCTGGGGTGCGTTCGGGACGACGGGGCAACGGTGCACGGCGACAAGCCGTCTCATCTTGCAAGACGGTATTCACGACGAGTTCGTGGATCGTCTCGTGGCGCGCACCGAGGCGCTGCGTTTGGGCGATGGACGGGTTGCGGGTACGGATGTCGGTCCGTTGGTACACGAAGCGGCGCGTGTAAAGGTCGAACGTTACGTGGCGATCGGGAAGGAGCAGGGCGCGACGTTGCGCACCGGTGGGGCGCGTGCGACGGGTGCCGCGTGCGACCGCGGATTCTTCTTTCAGCCGACGATCTTCACGGGGGTCACTGCCGGTTCGCGCCTTGAGCAGGAAGAGATTTTTGGTCCCGTGCTGTCGGTCATCCGTGTTGCGTCAGTAGACGAAGCATTCACGGTCAACAATGACGTCCGTTACGGTCTGTCGTCGTCGGTGTACACGTCCAACGTCAATGTCGCCTTCCGCGCGCTGCAGGAGCTGGACAACGGGATCACGTACGTGAACGCGCCCACCATCGGCGCTGAAGCTCATCTCCCGTTCGGTGGTGTGAAGGAGACGGGCAACGGTCACCGCGAAGGTGGTTGGGAAGTGTACGAGTTTTACTCGGAAACAAAGGTGGGGTACATCGACTATTCCGGCGTGCTGCAACGGGCGCAGATGGACAACTACTGAGACGTTCGCGATATGCATTTCGCACGACGCTGATCGAAAGACGCAGCTTCGCATTTCGTTTCTCGCAGCCGGCGCAGCATGGATTTGCCCGAAGTCGCTCCCACCGAAACACCACGTACGATCACGGCCATCGTCGATCATGACAAATCGCTGCGGTCGGCGGCGTTGCGTGCGGCCAATGGTCGCACGCGGTTGTCGCGCGGCATTCGGCTGACCTGGTTGTGGGAGTGGGCAAAGGTATTTCCGGCGGCGGTCCTGCTTTTTCTGCTGCTGCGTTCATTCCTGGTCGAAGCGTACAAGATTCCTTCCGGGAGCATGGAACGCACGCTGCTGGTCGGCGATTTTCTCCTCGTGAACAAGCTCGTGTACGGCGCGGAAATTCCATTCTCCGGCCGGCGGCTGCCCGCGATCCGCACACCGCGCATCGGCGACGTGCTGGTATTCGAATGGCCGGTGGATCCGAGCAAGAATTTTGTGAAGCGCCTGGTCGGACTTCCGGGCGACACGCTTGCCATGCGCGATGGTGTGCTGGTGCGCAACAATGTCGCAATGCAAGAGAAGTACGTCATGCACACGGAGCCGAATGTCGATCCGGTCAACGACGATTTCCGTTGGCAGAAAGGCTTCGTTGTGAATACGGCCGCCGCTGCTGCCGCGACTACCGGCGTTGTTACCGGTGCCGTGAGTGATGGCGCCTATCGACCGTCGCGCAACAACTGGGGACCGTTGGTCGTGCCTGCCAAACATTTCTTTGTACTGGGAGACAATCGCGACAACTCGCTCGACAGCAGGTACTGGGGATTTGTGCCGGACAGCTTGTTGCGCGGCACACCGTTGGTAGTCTATTACAGCTTCACGCCAGATTCTGCCGAGCCGCTTGCGTGGCTGACGCAGATTCGGTGGTCCCGGTTCGGGAACGTGGTGCGCTGACCCATGTCGACACACGCGGACGCACGTTCACTGCTCGCGCCCAGTGCCGCCTTCCCGCTTCGGCGTTAGCATTACTGCAAGAAGTTCCAGCAGGAAGATTTTTTGGTCGATTCCTGCTGCCGATGTTACCTGTCGTTGATTGCCACCCGCGCCGTGTCGATCGAACGTCAGTCTGCCCCCGCCCTAACGAGCCGCTGTCCCCATGGCCGTATCTCAGTCGAAGAAAAAGGCGTCGTCGTACGAAGAAGGTTCTCTCGACCAGTATCTGCGCGACATCAGCGCCTACCCCCTGATCTCGCGTGAAGAAGAAGCAGAACTTGCGCGGCGCATTCGCGTCGGTGATCAGGAGGCGCTCGACAAGCTCGTTCGTTCCAATCTTCGCTTCGTCGTCTCCGTTGCGAAAAAGTATCAGAATCAGGGCGTTTCGCTCTCCGATCTGATCAACGAGGGCAACCTCGGACTCATTCGCGCGGCGCATAAATTCGACGAGACAAAGGGGATCAAGTTCATCTCCTATGCGGTCTGGTGGATTCGTCAGGCCATTCTGCAGGCTCTCGCCGAGCAGTCGCGAATTGTCCGCGTGCCGCTGAACCGCGCGGGGACATTGCATCGTATCGGCAAGCGCGCAAATTCGTTGCTGCAGGAGCTGGGGCGTGAAGCAACGCACGCGGAAATAGCGGAGGGGATGGACATCACCGAAGAAGAAGTTGCCAAGACGATGTCGATCTCGCAGGTGCACCTCTCGCTCGATGCGCCGCTCACGCCTGGCGAAGACAACCGCCTGCTGGACTATCTCGCCGACACGGTCAACCCGACCCCTGACGAGCAGACCTTCGAGAAGGCGCTCACCGAAGCCATCGAGGATTCGCTGGCCGGACTGAAGGAGCGCGAAGCGAAGATCCTGCGTCTCTACTTCGGAATCGACGGCGCCGAGCCGATGACGCTGGAGGAGATTGGAACGCTTTTGGGCATCACGCGCGAGCGCGTGCGCCAGATCAAGGAAAAGGCGCTGTCCCGTCTCCGGCACGTTTCGCGCGCCAAGTCGCTCGAAAGTTTCCTCGGCTGACCGTCGGTGCCCACCGACTGACTTTTTCGAACTAACATGGCTTCGACGTACTCATTCGACGTGACCACCGGTTGCGATCTCCAGGAGGTCGACAACGCGGTCAATCAGGCCTCCAAGGAGGTCATACAGCGCTTCGACTTCAAAGGATCGCACATCCTGATCGAATTCAAGCGCGCTGACAACCTGATTCAACTCGAGGCGGAAGGTGAGATGCGCCTCGAAGCGTTGATCGATGTGCTCCGCGGGCGCCTGATCAAACGTGGAGTGCCGGTGAAAAATCTCGACATTGGAGAGGCGAAGCCCGGAAGTCACGAGATTTTACGTAGCGAAATCACGCTCAAGATGGCGCTCGACAGCGACACTGCGAAAAAGGTGAGCGCTGCCATCAAGGAGGCGAAGTTGAAGAAGGTCACCGCCAGCATTCAGGGCGAGCAAGTGCGTGTCTCCAGTTCGGACAAAGACGCGCTGCAGGAGTGCATGACCCTCCTGCGAAAGGGCGACTTCGGCGTCGAGCTGCAGTTTGGGAATTTCCGCTAGGCCGCGACTCGCAACCTTCAACTGCAGACAGCTGTTTCCAGCCATCGGCCGTGTGCCCGGGCGCCCTGTCCCGTTAGCTTTCCCCGATGCTCAAGATCGGTTTGATCACCCTCGGGTGCGACAAGAATACGGTAGACTCCGAGCGCTACCTCGCTGACCTGCTCGCGCACGGCGCACAGGCGGTGACGGACCTTTCAGAAGCCGAAGTAGT